>VGXF01000010.1 GCA_016873435.1 Nitrospira sp. | reverse complement strand
CTTCGCCGACCGCTTCCTTCTCCCCGGCGTCTTGCCCGCTCAGAACACGCCCGACGACCGTGACCCGTGCCCACTGCTCGTAGTCTTTCGGTAGATCCCGTTTCCAAACCATAACCCAGTAGAGGCCGGCCTCTGGCCCCTCCCTGGTGACGGGAATGTGCGGCACATAGTCATCGTCCAGCGGACGGTTCTTCACGCGCAACCATACCCGGTTGTCCCCGGCTTTTTGGTCCACGATCACTCCGCCAAGAATCACGACCTTGCCCTGGAAGTCAGCGCGTTTTTTCGACAACGTCGTCAGTGTGATGCCCGGTTCGGCCTGTTTGAGATACTGATCTGGAATGACACCGCCGCACGCCACCATGCTGCCGGCTAACGCCAGCACACAGAAGCCAAGACCGGGGACCCTGATGTGCGCACCCATCATGCGTTCACTGTCCATCGATGCAGTATTATTTCAAGACCTGTAACGTGCTGTCCAGCGGCAATTTGACGAGCGCATAGGGATTGACCCGGGCACCGTTGAGACGGACGCCCAGATGCAAGTGCGGACCCGTGGCGCGTCCCGTGGCCCCGACCTTCCCGATCGATTGCCCCTGCTTCACGGGCTCCCCGTCCTTCACCAGCACTTCCGACAGGTGAAAATACATGGTGTACAGCCCAAGCCCATGGTCAATGAACACGCCTTTTCCAGAGAAAAAGTGATCCACGGTGAGCCGCGCGATCCCGTCGTTCATGGCGACCACCGGCGTCCCAAGCGGTGCCGCGATGTCTTCGCCGTTATGCGGACTGCGTGCCTGACCGTTGATGATCCGTGTCCGCCCAAAGGCACCGGCAATGTCGCCTTGCACCGGCTCGACGAAGGAGCTGGTCCAATAGCGCTCGCCCGTCATCCCGTGTAACACGCTCCGAATCTGCTCCTGCTCGTTCTTCACCCGAACAAGGTTCGCCTCATCCAGATCGACTTTCTCACTGGGCAGGGTCAGATGCTGAACCGGATACTTTTCCTTCAGGACCAGCACGCTGTAACTCAACGTTCGGGTCGTCTTGCCCTCGTGGATTTCGACTTCCAGTTCATGCGTCCCTGGCTTTTCCTCCATGTCGATCCCAAGCAGGCCGAGGACCCGCTGAGGATCGCCGTCCGGAGCAGGAAAAAACGGAATGGTGCGCCCCAGAAATCGCCCCGTGATATCGGCCTGCGACCCGGCCGGGATTGCCACCAGCAGCACCTGTCCTTGCTTGCCGCTGTACTGCCCGTCAGCCCCGCGCGACTCGTGCGGCGTCTTGGGAAACAGGTCGACCGGAAACACACTGGCCAGCAGCATCATGCCCGCGATGGCTTTGATCCGCCACACATGATTCATCGGTAAAACCTCGGCCCGGACACCTGCGAGACCAATTCCTCCACCCGGCGATTCACCGAGCTGAACGGATCCATGCAGAGGATCGTCTCCTCCCAGTAACCGTTGAGTTTCAGATAGGTCCAGTCCACCGTGTAGGACCGATTTTTAGCGCGGGCGAACCGGATGAAATCCCCGCGCACCTTGGCCCGCGTCGTCTGCGGCGGGGTCGACATGGCGGTTTGGATCGCCGCCTCATCCACCGCCCGCTCAACTAGTCCGCGCGACTCCATCAGGTAGTATAACCCGCGCGTCCGTTTCACGTCATGATACTGGAGGTCCATCAAAAATACCTTGGGGTCGTCCCAGTTGCAGCCTTTTTTCTCGACGTAGGACTGCAGCAGGAGGCGCTTGCTGACCCAATCCACCTCACGGGATAATTTTGACGGATCGTCATCAAGTTGCTCCAGCAACTGCCCCCACTTTTTATGCACGTCGTGCAGGACTTGATCGTGCGGCTGTGCCTCCAGGTACTGGTGCGCCCGCTCCCAGTAGGTCCGCTGGATCTCGAGGCCGCTCATCTGCCGGCCGTCATCGAGCTTGACCTTTTTTGTAAGCGTCGGGTCACGAGAAATTTCCCGGATGGCCTTGACCGGATCCTCCAATTCCATCCCGGCCACGGTGAACCCGTCCTCCACCATCGAGAGCACCAGCGACGCCGTGCCGACCTTAAGGTAGGTCGCGTACTCGGACATGTTTGAATCGCCCACGATGATGTGCAGCCGGCGGTATCGCTCGGCATCCGCATGCGGCTCGTCGCGCGTGTTGATGATGCTGCGCGAGGAGGTCGTGGACGACGAGGTCTTTTCGTGGATATGCTGCGCGCGTTGCGAGACGAAATACTGCGGCTTGCCGGACACCTTGAGCACCTTCCCCGCCCCGGCAAACACCTGCCGCGTCACGAAAAACGGAATCAGCTGCTCGGTCACTTTCCAGAAATCCACGTCGCGTCGCATGAGATAGTTCTCATGACAGCCGTAGGTGTTGCCCAGCGAATCTGTATTGTTTTTGAAGATGTAGATCTCGCCGGACAGTCCTTCCTCGCGCAACCGCTCCTCGGCCGCTGGCAGACAGGCCTCCAGCAAACGCTCACCGGCCTTGTCGTGGACGACGAGGTCCAGGATGTTGTCGCACTCCGGGGTAGAGTATTCGGGATGGCAGCCGGTGTCCTGGTAGAACCGCGCGCCGTTGACGAGGAAGGCGTTGGAAGGCCAGCTGTTGGGAATCAGCCCCTCGAAGATGTAGCCCAGCACCTTCTCCATTGGGAGATAGATGCGCCCGTTGGGAGAAAAGATCAGCCCGTATTCATTTTCGAGGCCGAAAATTCTCGGTTTCATACGGCGCTCCAACTCGACGTCTCAGCATACACCCGCCCTGTGGGTTCTTCAACAGAACGACCGATCCAAAGCGCGCGCTCAGCCGAGAAGTTTTGTGGTGTCGGCGGGAGAGAGGCGACGGAACTTGCGCCCGACGCGCTCGCGAGCAAGCAGGGCGATTTCGAGCCCCTCATGTGGGAGCTTCTGAGTAGTGACGCTTTCCAGCGCGTTGAGGCACAAGGACAGGGCCTCCTTCAATGGCGGCGCCTGTTTGTACCGCTCCTTGAGATAGATCTGCACGGCGTCAGACCGACCGCCGATCACAGCATAGCCGCGCTCGTCGAAGATACTGCCGTCGAAAGAAATGCGATAGATTTCGTTGGACTTCCCGTTGTCACCCACCTGGACGACCAGCAGCTCCACCTCCAGCGGCTTGAGCTCCTGGCTGAAGACTGTGCCTAGTGTCTGCGAGTAGGCATTGGCGAGCGCCCGCGCGGTTACGTCCTCGCGGCTATACATGAAGCCCTTGAGGTCGGCGTGGCGGATGCCGGCTTTGCGCAGATTTTCGAATTCGCTGTACTTACCGGCGCCGGAGAAGGCGATCGTGTCGTAGACCTCTGAAATCTTATAGAGGGACGCGCTTGGATTGTCCGCCACCAGCAGCACCCCGTCCTGATATTCCATCACAATGAGCGACCGGCCCTTGGCGATGCCTTTCTTGGCGTATTCCGCCTTGTCCTGCATCACCTGTTCGGGCGACACGTAATAGGGCATTGGCATGGTCAGATCTCCCGAACCGCTTGTGACGAACAGGCGGCCGGAATATTCCGGCTTTTCTTCCCCACCTGTTCAGGCGACACGTAAGACGGCATAGGCCTGGTCAGCCTTCCCTTTTTTTCCCATCAAGCAACGCGGTGTACACGGAACGGATGCGGGGCTCCTCGACATCGGAGATGCCTCCGGAGGCCACCAGCTTGGCCGTCGGATAGATACCCCGCACGAAATCCGGCCCCCCGGTCCCGACGTCCTCGTCGGACGCCATGTAAAGAGCCCGCAGCGCGATGTTCAGCGCATCCCCCTCAGACAGATCCTTTTTGAAATGCTCGCGCATGGCGTTGCGCGCGTCCTTTCCGCCTGACCCGATCGCGTGATAGTCCGATTCCTCGTACCGTCCGCCCGTCACGTCATATTTGAAGATCCGGCCTTCGTTCCGCTTGACGTCGAACCCAACATACAATGGCAAGACGACCAGCCCCTGAAACACCATCGGCAGGTTGGCCTTGACCATCTGGCCCAGCTTGTTGGCCTTGCCTTCGCACGACAGCGGCAGACCCTCGAGCTTTTCGTAATGTTCCAGCTCCGTCTGGAAGAGCCTGGCCATCTCGATGCAGGGCCCGGCTGCGCCGGCGATTGCCATCGCCGAATGCTCGTCGATCTTGAACACCTTCTCGATGCGCCGATCCGCAATCTGGAAGCCTTCCGTCGCGCGGCGATCCCCGGCGATGATCACGCCGCCGCGATATTTGATGGCCAGCACGGTCGTGCCGTGCGCCACCGGCGGCACGGTCGCCCCACGATGTTCATCGGCAGACGCGTTCGAAGCACCCGGCGCATGCCAGCCCCGTCCGGCTGGCGTCAGATCGGGCCGGCACTGGGCCAGGTAATCGAAAAAACTCGAATGGTAATCATCGCTGAACAGAGGCACGCGATCCTCTCCCTATGAAGCCGTCAGCTTGGCCAGCAACGAGCCGGCCGAATCCGATTCCTCGATGAGCTCGCGGGTCAGCGATTCGGTCCCGCGCAGCGGATCCATCAACGGAATCCGCTTGATCGTCGTATTGCCGACGTCGAAAAGCACCGACGTCCAGCTCGCGGCATAGATAGCCTGAGAAAATTTCTTCAGACACTGGCCGCGGAAATAGGCCCGCGTGTCCGGCGGTGGCACCTGCTCGGCCTTCTCGATCTCGCCCTCCGACAACAGCCGGTCGATATGGTTACCGCGCTCCAGCATGTAGTACAAACCCTTCTCAGGACGGACGTCGTGGTATTGGAGATCAAGCATCGCTAGGCGGGGATCGTCCCATCCACATCCCTTACGGTCCATATACGACCGGATCATCTCCCGCTTTGCCACCCAGTCCAGCTCGCGCACCAGCAGCACCGGGTCCTGCTCCAGCTTGTCGAGCACTTCCTCCCAGCGCACCAGCACGTCCTTGGTGATCTGGTTCAACTCGTGGCAGGCGTAAAAATCCATGGCGGCCTTTAAATAAGCGCGTTGAATCTCGAGGGCGGAGGTCGCCCGCCCGTCGGCCCGCTTCAGCGTGCCTTTCAACTCCAGGTCGCGTGAGACCTGCTTCAACGCCCACACGGGGTCGTCGAGCTGCATGGACGGAAACTCCGCCCCGGCCTCGATCATCCCCAGCACCACCGCCAGCGTGCCGACCTTCAGATAGGTGGACAGCTCCGCCATGTTGGCATCGCCAACGATGACGTGCAGGCGGCGATATTTGTGAAAGTCGGCGTGCGGCTCATCGCGCGTGTTGATGATCGGCCGCTTCACCATCGTGTTGAGGTCCACGAGGCATTCAAAGAAATCCGCGCGCTGGGACATCTGATAGTCGGCCCGCTCGGTCTGGTTCTCCGAGCCGACCTTGCCAGCGCCGGCGTAGATCGGGCGGGTCACGAGGAACGGCAGCAAGACCTGGATTATGCGCTCGAAAGGCACCGATCGGGAAAGCAGATAGTTCTCGTGATAGCCGTAGCTGTTGCCCTTGCCGTCGGAATTGTTCTTATAGAGGAGAAATTGCTCCGCGCCCCGCGCACGGGCCATGGCATGCAGGCAGGCTCCCATGACACGCTCTCCGGCCCGTTCGAAGGCCACGATCTGGCGCGGGTTGGTACATTCCGGTGTGGAATATTCCGGATGCGCTCCATCCACGTAGAGCCTTCCACCGTTAGCCAGCGGTTTATTCAACAGCCGGTTGTACTCCGGTTCAGGCCGCTCGCGCTCGCCTTCGACCTCAAATCCCCGCGCATCGAGCAGTGGATTCTCATTTTCGTAGTCCCAGATGGCCTGCGGGGCCGGAAGGCCCGGATAATGTCTGATGAACTGGAGGGAATGCGCCACCGGATCGAACGATTCCACGTTCTTCGCGGCAATGCCGAATTCCGTCTCGGTTCCAAGAACCCGTACCATGCCACTTCCTCCGACGTTACCCGTTCAAAATGAATTCACGCTTTGTGCGCAGGGCGCTCAGACGGTCTATCCGGCAAGGCCGCCGCGAGCGAGAAGACGAGCCGTCCTGCTTCTCGTACGTAGAAGCCTTCGAGCAATGCGAGCACGCCGCCAGGAGCTTTTTGCAGCATCCTCTCCCCTAGAAATAATGTCCGGTAGTGATCGTCTCGATCTGGCGGGATTCCGTCGAGCCGGCCGTGACCGTACGGATATGGATGATCTTCTCGCCCTTCTTGCCAGCAATCTTGGCCCAGTCATCCGGATTCGTTGTATTCGGCAGATCCTCGTGCTCCTTGAACTCTTCACGGATTGCTTTCAAAAGATCCTCGGCCCTGATTCCCTTTTCGTTTGTCGCGATCGCGCGCTTGATTGCGTATTTCTTGGCCCGCGCGGCGATACCCTCGATCAGGGCGCCGCTGGCGAAATCTTTGAAATAGAGCGTCTCCTTCTCACCGTTGGCGTAGGTGACTTCGAGGAACTTATTCTCGTCAGAAGTCGCGTACATGGATGCCACCGTTGAGGCAATCAACGCCTCCACCAGTGCACGGCGATCGCCGTTGTGACGACCCAGCTCATCGTGGGAGAACGGCAGGTCTGCGCTGACATACTTCGCGAAAATTTCCTTCGCGGCGGTGCAGTCGGGACGTGAGATCTTGATCTTCACATCCAATCGACCCGGCCGCAGCACCGCCGGGTCGATGAGATCCTGCCGGTTACTGGCACCGATGACAATGACGTTCTGCAGCCGCTCCATGCCGTCGATTTCGGACAGGAACTGCGGCACGATGGTGGACTCGATGTCGGAGGAGATGCCGCTGCCGCGCGTGCGAAACAACGCGTCCATTTCATCGAAGAACACGATCACCGGGTTGCCGCTGGCGGCCTTCTCCTTGGCCTTCTTAAACACCTCACGGACCTGGCGCTCAGACTCGCCCACATATTTGTTCAGCAGCTCGGGCCCCTTGACGTGCAGGAAGAAGCTGCGGACCTCCTTGCCCTTGAGATGGCCCAGCCGCTTGGCGATTGAATGGGCCACCGCCTTGGCAATCATCGTCTTGCCGCAGCCGGGCGGACCGTAGAGTAGCACGCCCTTCGGCGGGCTCAGGCGATGCTCGACAAACAGTTCCGGATGCAGGAACGGCAGCTCGACCGCGTCGCGCACATGCTCGATCTCCTGTGCGAGACCGCCGATGTGGTCGTAATTGACATCCGGCACCTCTTCGAGAACCAGTTCCTCGGCTTCGGATTTCGGGAGCTTCTCAATCACGTAGCCGGAGCGCACATCGTAGAGCAGGTGGTCGCCCACGCTAAGCCGCTCGGTCACTAAGGGCTCGCCGAGGTCCGCCACCTTCTCCTCGTCAAAATGTAACGTGACCAGCGCACGCCCCCCCTCGAGCATATCCTTCAAGCGGACGACCTCGCCCTGCCCGTCGAATCCCCGTGCCTCAATAACATTGAAAGCCTCATTAAGAATGACCTCCTGCCCCTTGCGGAGATCTTTGGCCTTGATCGAGGGGTGGACGTTGACCTTCATTTTGCGACCCGCGACGTAGACCGTGGCCGTTGTGTCGTCTTCCAACCGGGAAAAGATGGCATAGGTCGAGGGGGGGGCGGTCAGTTTCTCGACTTCCGTGCGGAGCGCCTGGATCTGCGCCTTGGCTTCCTGGAGGGTGGCCGCGAGTTTTTCGTTGTGCTTGGTCGCCTGATCGAGCTGGTAGCGGGAGTGCGGAAGTTGGCGTAGCTCCTCCTCCATCGTTTGAATCTGAAGGCGCAACCTCTCAACTTCCCGGTTGGCATCGTCGCCGCGCTTGATCATGTCTGCGTTCCTGTCCACCAGACGTTCGGTGATGTGCTTGACGGAATCGCCGAGGGAATGGAGCCGGCCCGGGCTTCCCTTCCACTCAGACACCGCATCATTTCCCCAAGCGCGCACCGTGGAACTGTTGTTAAAATCACGCCCCTAAAATACTAACACCGACCCCGGAGACGGTCAACCGAAACGCCGGTTCGCCTTAGAGGCTTGCCCACAACGCGATGAATTGCTTGGTCGCGGCTTCGATCGAGGAGGCGGACAAAATGGATGACACGACCGCTGCGCCGCTCGCGCCGGCGCGTTTGACTTCCGGCAAGCGCGCTGGTGTGATGCCACCAATCGCCAACACCGGAATCCGGCAGCGGCGTGCGGCCTCCTCCAATGACTGCACGCCAAGGGGCGCGCCATACTCGCGTTTCGACGGCGTGTCATAAATCGGGCCGACTACGACAAAGTCCGCTCCCTCGGCTTCTGCTCGTACGGCCTCGTCGACCGAATGGGTCGATACGCCGATGATTCGTGCCGCGCCCAGCAGTTTTCGCGCCACCCCCACAGGCAGGCTGTCCGAACGCAAATGGACACCTGCGGCGCCGCAGGCCAGCGCCACGTCCACGCGATCATTGATCAACAGCAAGGCCTTGCTTGACTTGATCGCCACTTGCACGTCCCGTGCAAGCGTGAGGAGCGCAGGCGCATCGAGGTCTCGCTCGCGCAGCTGGACGACGCGCAGCCCGCCGGCAACGGCCTGCTCGATGAGCGGAACCAGCGGACGCCCGTTGGTTTGATGCCGGTCGGTGACGAGATAGAGGGAAACATCAACGCGGGGCATGGGGGAAGCAGAAGGATGAATGGTGAGTTATGAATGTCGGATAAAATTCACACTTCAAAAGTGAACATTGCAATTCCCGCCTACAGCATGCCTTCGATCGGACTGCTGGCCGTTGCGTAGAGCTTACGCGGAATGCGGCCAGCACGATAGGCCAGACGGCCGGCGTCCACGGCATACTTCATCGCCTCGGCCATCATGATGGGGTCCTTGGCGCCGGCAATGGCTGTGTTCATTAGCACCGCGTCAGCACCGTATTCCATCGCCAGCGCGGCGTCGGACGCGGTGCCCACGCCCGCATCCACAATGATCGGCACCTTCACCGTTTCCAAGATGATCTTGAGATTGTAGGGATTGCGGATGCCGAGACCGGAACCGATCGGCGCCGCCAACGGCATGACCGCCGGGCATCCGATATCCACCAGTTTTTTTGCGACGATCGGATCGTCGTTCGTGTAAGGCAGGACAATGAAACCTTCCTTGATCAAAATCGTCGCGGCTTCGATCAAACCCGCTGTGTCCGGGAAAAGCGTTTTCTCGTCTCCAATTACTTCCAGCTTGACTAGGTCGGACACGCCGGCTGCTCGCCCCAGCCGCGCATATCGTACCGCGTCTTCCACTGTATAGCAGCCGGCCGTGTTCGGCAGAATGGTGTACTTCTTCGGATCGATGTAATCCAGCAGGTTTTCTTGCGACCGGTCGGTGATATTCACGCGCCGGACGGCTACCGTGACCACGTCGGCGCCAGAGGCCTCGATGGCCTTCTTTGTTTCGACGAAGTTTTTGTACTTGCCCGTCCCCACCCACAGGCGAGACTTGAATGCGCGCCCGCCGATGACCAGCTGATCGTCCGCCATGTTAGTGACCGCCTCCCCCGATAAAACTGATGATTTCGATGTGGTCGCCCTCCTGTAGGCTGCGCCGTTCGAACTCGCCACGATCCAGAATATTCCGATTCAACTCTACCGCTACGCGGTCCGATGTGATGTCGAGTTCCTTGAGCAGGCCCGCCACCGTCAGGCCGGCTGCCAGCGTACGCGATTCTCCGTTTACCTGGACGTGCATAGAATCACGCGGGCATCGTACGAGACGCTCAAACGCCTTGTCAATTGGCCTTCTGGCCTGTCGGCCTGGGCCAGACGGACTGGACTGTGCTGCTCCATCCTGACTATATATAGGGTGATGTTGGAACGAAATCGCCAAGTTGCCGACCTATTTCACGCTTTCGCGGATACGCTGGCGGCAGAGAATGCCAACCCACACCGTGTCCGTGCCTATCGGCGTGCGGCAGTGACCCTACTCAGTCTCACCGAGGATGTGGCCGCTGTGGCGAGGCGGGGTGAACTGCAATCACTGCCCGGAATCGGACGGGACTTGTCGGCCAAAATCGAAGAGTTTCTGGCAACGGGCACCATCCTAAGCCAGAGCGCGCCGGCCGTACCACTGCCACCTGAGGTGGCTGCCTGGGCCAAGCTGCCAGGCCTGTCCGAAAGTCTTGTCCAGTATCTCTACGGAGGGCTGGGCATTCGCACGCTCGACGACCTGGAAACACTGGTGCGCTCACACCTGCTCCGCACCCTGCCCGGGGCCACAATCACAGAGCCGTCGCTGTTAGCGGCGATTAAGGCCTTGCGCCAGCATGAACTCGAGTGACGAGGATTTTCAGCGCTCGTCCGCAAGCGGCACGGAGCCTGCCGGTGTCACGGTACCGCCCCGCTACGGCTTGCTGGAAGAGGCTGGCGGCGAAAGCAGCATGGGCGTGCTAATGACTAGGGCCGGCGTTCGCATGATGAGCGGTTTCGCGCCCCCCTCCAATTCAGACGATACGACGTCTCCGTCAGGATTGTGCCTGTGTGGGCGCTGACGCACCCGTCGGCTTGAGCTCCTTAAAGATCTTCCACGTCTTGAGCAGCTCGACCGCTTTTTGAAGCTGGGCATCTTCCTCGATCGGGACCTCACCGAAATCGGCCGGCGCGCCGGTGCTCTTCGGCGCGACATCCTTGTCCGACTTGGCTGGCGGCACGTCTTTTGAAGCTGGCACCTTTGCCTTGGCCTCACCGTCCTTGGCATCCTTGTCGCCCACCTTAGCTGTGACGGCCGGTTGCGACTTGACCGTGATGTCCGGCGTAATGCCCGTAGATTGAATGGATCGCCCCTTAGGCGTGTAGTATTTGGCCGTCGTCAGCCGGAGACCTGATCCGTCTGATAGGGGAAGGATCGTCTGCACGGACCCCTTCCCGAAGGAGGTTGTCCCGAGCACCACCGCCCGTCCCCAGTCTTGCAGCGCGCCGGCGACGATTTCCGATGCGCTGGCTGAGCCCTCGTTAACCATCACGATCATCGGATAGTCATCGAGCGCATCCTTTGTCTTGGAGAAATACTCATCCTTCCGTCCGTCTCGTCCCTTGATGTAGACGATCAGCTTGCTGTTGCCGACAAACTGCTCCGAGACTTCCACCGCCGCCGTCAGGAGCCCGCCAGGATTATTGCGCAGATCCAGCACCAGCGACTGCAACTTTTGCTCGTGAAACTGCTTGAGCGCCTTAGCGAGATCCCGCCCAGAGGCCTCCTGGAATTGCGTCAGCCGGATGTAGCCAATCGTGTTGTCGATGGCCTTAAACCGCACACTCTCGATCTTGATGGTGGCGCGGACGAGCGGAAACACGAGCGGATCGAGTGTACCTTCCCGCTGCACGGTCAGCGTGACACTCGTCCCCTTCAGCCCTCGCATACGCTGTACGGCGTCCAGCAGCGTCATGTCCTTAGTCGGTTCGTCATCCACCTTGATGATGAAGTCACCGGCCTTGATACCCGCCTTGTAGGCCGGCGTGCCCTCAATCGGCGCGATCACCGCGAGGCGATTCTCCTTCACGCCGATCTGGATGCCCACACCGCCGAACTCGCCTTTGGTCTCGACCTGAATCTCCTTGTACATCTCCGGCGTCATATACGCGGAGTGCGGATCCAGCGTGGAGAGCATGCCGCGCATCGCGCCCTGGACAAGACTCTTGATCTTCACCTCGTCCACATAGTGTTTCTGGATTTGGCTCAGCACTTCAGCGAAGGTTTTGAGCTCTTCGTAGGTCTCAGTCGCGTGGCCCGTCCGCTCCCACCCCTTGCCAATAAGCACGCCGAGACACAGCGTCATGACTGCGATCAACCACCAAGTGCGCCGCGATTGCCCCTGTTCCATGTAACCGGTTCCTTTCCGTCGAACTTACTTGCGCTTTGCGAGCCAGATCAGCGGATCCACCGGCTCGGCGCCTTCCCGCAACTCGAAATAAAGGGTGTCGTCTTTCGTCATCCCCGTATCACCCGTCGTGCCGATAACCTGTCCCGATTGCACGTGTTCGCCTGATTTAACGACCAGAGCCGACGCATGAGCATACAACGAAAAGAATCCGTTTGCATGATCCAAAATGACGACCAGCCCATATCCCTTGAGCCAGTCGGCAAAGGCCACCGAGCCGGCCATAACCGCCTTGATGCCGCTGCCCTCCGGGGCGCGAATGTCGATCCCCTTGCGATAGACATAAGTGTTGAACTGCGGGTGCTTCTGTCGTCCAAAGTGCCCAATGACGTCCCCGTCCGTGGGCCAGAGAAACTGCCCGAGCAACGTGTGCGCCTTGCCGGCCTTCTGCCTGACCTGGGCCGTCGCCATCTTGGCCCGCTGCTCCAGCAATTCCTTGAGAAGGCTGTCCACGCGCAAGGCGGACCGCTCCAACTCGCCGACCATGCGATCGTAGGACTCCTTCTCGCTTGTGATCTTCGCGAGAAAGAGATTCTTGCGGCGCTTGCCCTCCTGCACCTCGCTCAGCTTGTGCTCGGTCTGCGCCTTGAGCGACAGCATCGCGTCACGGGTCACGGCTTGCTGCTTTTCAGCCTGCTCCAGCCGTTCCGTGTTGTGCTTGTAGTCCTGCAGTAGCTCGTATTCGCGTTGCGAAACTGCCGACAAATACTGGAACCGCCGGTGCAGATCCGCGTAGTTGTCCGCCGCGAGCAGGACTTTTAGGGCTCCGGTCCGTCCTTCCATGTACTGGACCCGCAGCCGGGCCAGGAGCGAGCGTTTCCGCTCACTTATCTGCATCTGCAACTGCGAGAGCTGCCCGCTGATTTCCTCTAACTCCTTGTCCTTCAGTTTGAGCTTGCGGCCGATCTCCTGCCGATCCAGGCGGCTCTGCATCAACTGGACGTCCAGCGCTTGAATTGACTCCAGCAACGACTCCATTTTCTTTTCAGCCCGCCCTGACGATTTCTTTTTGTCCTCAATCTCCTTCTGGATCTTCGCGCGCGCCTGTTTCTGCCGCTCGATTTTCAGCGTCAGCGGATCGGTCTTTTCGTTGGCCGCCCACGCTGGTGCACTCCACAGCAGACCGGCTATGACGCCCCAGCAGACCGCTGTCCTCACTTGGCCTTCTCCAAATCCAACGCCGACACCAAGCTGCCAATAAATCCAAGGATCAGCCCAGCCGCGGCAATCAGCCCCACAACCTGGCCAGAGAAAAACTGCACGCCCGAATCGATGCCGAGAAACCGTCCCGGCATGCCGAGCCGGACCTTGAACAGCTCGAAGCCACCTTTCAAAATCGCCAGCGCCACGGCGCTTCCCATCATACCCAGCATGGTTCCTTCAATCAGATAGGGAATCCTGATGAAGCTGCTGGTCGCACCGATGAGGCGCATGATCTCGATTTCCTCGCGCCGGGCATAGAGCGTGAGCCGGATCGTGCTCGCGATGATTGTCGCCGACGCCGCCGACAGGACCGTACCGATACCCACCGCCACGAGCTCTAGATAACCGACGATCGCCGTCAGATTGTCGATCCAGTCGCGGCTGTATTGCACTTGCTCCACCCCCGGCACGGACTTCACGCGCTCAGCCCAGCGCCGCACCGCGTCAGGCGAGCGCAACGAGGGGCTTAGCGACACGACAAAGGACGCGGGCAACGGATTCTCCCCCAGCCCCTGCAAAAGATGCGAATCTGCGGGGAACTGCGCGCGAAAATCAGCAAGCGCCTGCTCCTTCGAAACGTACGACACCACTTGCACGCCTGGATCGGCCTTGAGCAGACTCTGCAGTTGGGCAACCCCTTGCGCCGGCACGCTTTCCTGCACATAGACCACCACTTTGAAATCGCTTTGCAGCGAGGTCGCAACCGCGCGCAGGTTCAAATAGAGCAGGAGAAACACGCCGAAGCAGGCCAGCGTAAACGCGGTCGTGGCGACGGCGATCACAGTCGTCGTCCAGTTCAGCCGGATGTTCACCAGCGCTTCCCGTATGAAATGTGCCAACCGCCTCACAGTCCCTGCCCTTCGTCTGCCAGAATCTTCCCCTGATCAAGCGTCACTACGCGGCGGCCGACCTGCTCGATGACCTGCTTGTTGTGCGTGGCCACCAGTACCGTGGTGCCCCGCGAGTTGATCGTCTTGAACAGCTCGACGATTTCGTGCGCCAGTTCGGCGTCCATATTGCCTGTCGGCTCATCTGCCAGCAGGATGATCGGCTGGTTCACGATCGCCCGCGCGATGCAGACTCGCTGCTGCTCACCCGCCGACAGCATGGCCGGACGGCTTTCTTTCCGGTGCTCAACGCCGACCGCTTTCAGCGCCTCCATCACCATGCGACGTATCTCGGGCGCCGACGCGCCCTCGATCAGCAGCGGCAATGCGACGTTGTCGTAGACACTCTTTTTCGGCAGCAGCTTGCAATCCTGGAACACGACGCCCATCGTCCGGCGCAGATAGGGCACGGCAGAGGCCTTGAGATGGGTCACGGTGCGTCCCTGAATTAACACCTGCCCCTCGTCAAGCGGTGCGGCGCAGTAGATCAGCTTCAGCAGTGTCGTCTTGCCTGCGCCGCTGGGCCCCCTCAGCACCACGAACTCGCCCTTCTCGATCTGGAGACAGATATCAGTGATCGCGGGACGCCGTTCGTAATATTTGGTGGCGTGAAAGATCTGAATCATGCGTGGTTCACGATCGCAGATCGTTCCCTGGCACCTCAAAGGCATGCTCGATGTGCTCGCCCCCAGCCGAGACCGCAACGCTCACCGGATGGAAACTGCGCCGGTGAATCGCGCAGGGCCCATGCTCAGCGAGCATCTTCAGATGCTCGGCCGTCCCATAGCCCTTGTGCGCCTGAAAATTATACTGGGGATACTGGCGGTGATAGTCGTCCATCAGGCGATCGCGCGTAACCTTCGCGATGATCGATGCTGCCGCAATGGACAGCGACAGGGCATCCCCCTTGACGATGGACCGTTGAGCAATGTGCACGGCAGGCAAATTGATGGCGTCGAGCAGCAGATAATCCGGAGTCTCCGGCAGCGCGTCGAGCGCGCGTCCCATGGCGAGGCGTGTCGCTTCCAGAATATTGATTGCGTCGACCTCGCGCTCGCTGGCCACGCCGACTCCAACCCCCACGGCTCGCTGCTGGATTTCGCCGTACAGCCGCTCCCGCTTCGCCGCCGTCAGTTGTTTGGAATCGTTGAGGCCCGGCAGACTGCAGCGGCGCGGCAACACCACGGCCGCTGCGACCACGGGACCGGCTAGCGGCCCCCGGCCGGCTTCATCCAGTCCCGCCACGAGACGGTACCCGCATCGCTGCGCTTCCGCCTCAAAGAGGTCTGTCGGCTCCACTCAGGTCCGTGCTTCCTTGTGGACTGGCCCCATCGAACAAAGAATAGCCCGAATTACTTTTTCTTTGCGGGTGCCGGTTTCGCCGGCTTGGCCTGGGCCTTCTTCGGCTTCTCGGCCGACTCTGCTCTCTTCGCCTTGACCGGTGCTGCGGCTTCGGCCGCTTTCGCTTCGGCTGCCTGCGCTGCCGCATTGGCCGCCAACTCGGCCTGGTTGAACTCGCGCTCTTCAAGTTTCGCCGTACGGCCCTTCTTGGCGCGCAGGAAGTAGAGCTTGGCGCGCCGCACCTTGCCCTGGCGCACCACCTCCACTCGCGTCACAATCGGCGAGTGGACCGGGAAAATGCGCTCGACGCCCACGCCGTACGAAATTTTTCTTACGGTGAACGTTTCGCTGTTTCGCCCGCCCTTGCGCGCGATCACGACGCCCTCGAATACCTGGATCCGCTCCTTGTCGCCTTCGACGACCTTCGCGTGAACCCGCACGGTATCACCGATCTCGAACTTCGGAATGGTCTTCTTTACCAGCGTCCGCTGGATTCGTTCTAGCTGATTCATCTCTCTCCCCCCTCCTCCTTCAAACGCATGCCTCGTACCTCGTTGCTCGTGAAGCACGAACGCCGTCAGGCAATACGCTTCACGAATGGTGTTTCACGAGTTTCTTCCTGTTCGACTTCCGCTAGCAATCGCTTGTCTTCGACCGACAACTCCCGGTCGCGCAACAGGTCCGGTCGTTTCCGGTATGTGTTCCGCAACGCTTCCTTTCGCCGCCACAGGCGAATGGTCTCGTGATGGCCCGAGAGCAGCACCTCCGGCACCGGCATCCCGCGCCACTCGGCCGGCCGCGTGTAGTGGGGGTAATCCAGCAGCGAGTCCGCGAACGAATCCCGCTCCGCCGATTCCGGATCGCCGAGCACACCGGGAATCAGGCGCACCGCCGCGTCGATCATCACCAGGGCCGGCAGTTCGCCGCCGGTCAGTACATAATCGCCGCTGGAGACTTCCTCGATCGGCAGCCCCACACGTACCCGCTCGTCGATACCTTCGTAATGCCCGCAGAGAAACACAATCCGGCGGGGCTCGTCGCGCAGTTCTTCGGCAAACCGCTGCGTGAACGGTCTCCCCTGAGGCGACGGCATCAGTAGCCGCAGCTGCGTGCCGGGCACGGCCTCACCATACTGTTTTCGCAGCACCTCAACGGCAAGGAATACCGGTTCCGCCTTCATGACCATGCCAGCGCCGCCGCCATAGGGCGCATCGTCCGCTACCTGGTGCTTGTCCAGCGCAAAGTGGCGCAGGTTGTGCACGCGCGCCTCCAGCAGGCCCTTCTCCTGAGCCCGCTTTAACATGCTCTGGTTCAGCACAGGCTGGACCAGATCGGGAAACAGCGTCACCACATCACAACGCAACACGGGCCGGCTCCTCCACCGTCAATTCGTCCATCTGCCGAATCGTCATCGTGCCACGCGCCACATCTACGGATGCCACCATTGACTTCGTTGCGGGGATCAGCGTCTCACCGCGCGCGTCCTTCACTACAAACACGTGGGTGCCGGGCGTCTCCAGAATCTCTGCCAGTCTGCCGATTGCCCGCCCCTGCTCATCCTGTACCAACAGGCCGATCAACTCGTATTCGTAATACTGCCCCTGCGGCAGCGGCGGCGCCGACCCCTGCGGAATCTTGACTGCCCAGCCGCGGAAGGCCGCTACGGCTTCCGGGGTTGCACAGACGTCCATCTTAACCAGATAGGCGCCCGAAACCGGCCGTACCCGCTCAACCGTGGCCTCGACCGTCTTGCCAGAGAGCGATTCCAGCGTGACTTTCGTCAACCCTTCGAAACGGCCCGGCACGTCGCTCAGGGAGCGCACGCGCATCTCGCCGCGCACTCCAAAGGACTTCTCGATCGTACCGATGACCACCAGATCGCCCATGCGGAAATCTCTGCGCCGTCCGAACCTGTTACTTCTTCACCGCAGCCGCCGGTTTCTTGATGACGCCCGCGCGCTTCAGCAGCGTCCGGACCGTCACTGAGGGCTGCGCCCCCTTGCTCATCCAGTCGAGAATCCGCTCCTGATTGAGCACCGTGACCGGCGGATGCTTGGCCGGATCGTGCGTGCCCAAAATTTCCAGATACCGTCCGTCGCGTGGCTTGCGTGAATCCGCCGCGACCAGCCGATAGAACGGGAGGTTCTTGCGCCCTCCCCGAGCCAACCGTAGATGAACTGCCACGTCGTTCCTCCTTACAAACAGGTTAGGTCGAGGTTACGGTTGAGGGAAACCCGACCGAAGATTTTTTGTTACACTGAGCCTCAACCTCAGCCTTAGCCTCTCAGCATCTGCGCCAGTTGCTGCTGCTGTCTCCGCCCGCCTCCGCCCGACATGGCCTTCATCATCGTTCGTGCGGAAAGATACTGCTTGATCAACCGGTTCACGTCCTGCACGGTCGTGCCGCTGCCGCGGGCAATCCGCTTCTTGCGGCTTCCGCTGATGACCGCATGATCCCGCCGCTCGCGGGCTGTCATCGAATTGATGATCCCCACGGTGCGCGCAATTTCTTTTTCCGACACGCCACCGTTACCCGCCAGTTCCTTCAACCGCTGCCCGCCGGGCAGCATACCGAGAATCTGGTCCATGGAGCCCAGCTTGTTGACCTGCCCGATCTGCTCGCGAAAATCCTCCAACGTGAAGGTCTTCGACGTGAGTGTCTTCTTGAGCGAGTCCGCCTGTTCTGCTGAGAAGGCTTGCTGCGCTTTTTCGACCAGCGAGAGCACATCGCCCATGCCGAGAATGCGCGAGGCCATCCGGTCCGGATGGAACACTTCCAGTGCGTCCGACTTCTCACCGACCCCCAGGAACTTCACCGGCTTGCCGGTTACTGCCCGGATGGACAGCATCGCGCCACCACGCGCGTCGCCTTCGACCTTGGTTAGAATCACACCGGTCAGTCCAACTTTCTGCTCGAACTGCTCGGCCATGGTGACCGCGTCCTGCCCTGTCATGGCATCCGCCACCAGCAACACTTCATGCGGCGTCACGGCCTGCTTGACCGCCGTCAGTTCAGCCATCAACTCATCGTCAACGTGCAGGCGGCCACCCGTGTCCAGCACAACCACGTCGAAGCCCTGCGCGTGGCCGCGCGTCACGCCATCGACACAGGTCTGCACCACATCCGCCAACGTCGTCCCGCTCGCCTTGTGCACCGGGACGTCTAGTGCGGCCCCAAGACTCGCCAATTGTTCGACCGCCGCTGGCCGCCGCGGATCTGCCGCCACCAACAGCACGCGTTTATTCTGCTGCTTAAACAGCCGGGCCAGCTTGCCGCAGGTCGTCGTCTTGCCCGCGCCCTGCAAGCCGACCATCATGATGACCGTGGGCGGCTCGGAGGCCAGCTTCAGGCCAGACGACTCGCGGCCCATCAGTTCGCGTAACTCGTCCCAGACAACTTTGACGACCTGCTGCCCGGGCGCAAGACTCGTCAGGACTTCCTGCCCAACCGCCTTCACGCGGACGCGCTCAATAAAATCCTTGACTAACTTGAAGTTGACGTCAGCTTCGAGCAGCGCCAGTCGCACTTCTTTCAGCGCGTCGGCGATGTTCTGTTCCGTCAACACCCCCTGTCCGCGGAGTGCCTTCAGAATTTGGTCAAACTTCCGACTGAGCGTATCGAGCATTCCTAAAACGCTCCCATCCCTTCAAAAAGACTGAAAAATTTTTCTACAGTGTACTTTCGAGAGGTCGCTTAAGTCAAGGTGAATTCAGGAGATTTTTCGCGACGTTCGGTCAGTTTTTACAGGCGGGCGAGACGGCGGCGCCCTTGGTCACCGCAGGTGGGAGCGCGGCAGCGGCGCGGGCGGATGAGTTGGCCGATTCGCCAAACAACAACTGCATGATCGTATCAACTTCTTGCGGTGTGATCCGGTAAGCCGGCGCCAGATAACGCTTCTGCGCCTGCTTGCGCTCCTGCTGATCTTCCGGTTCGTAGTAGCCGATGAGAATGCCGTCGTGGTCGGCCTGCTTGAGCCGTTTGACCCACCCGTCCGTGACCATGCTGGGCTTGCCCCTTGAGGCGACCAGTTCGAGTTTCGTCCAGATCGCCCAGCCGACGAAGACGCCCCAGGTTTCGTGCTGCGCCTCCCAGGCTTCATGCTCGGAGAGATACCGCGTCTCGGTGGCCGTCCGCTTCTGCAGCACCGGTGTGATCTTCACTTCCGTATAGCGGCACTTCCGCAACTGCTGCGCGAAGGCCAGCAGCTTTGCCCCGTCCGTGTCCGGACCGGGTGGCGTCGTTTCCAGATAGTCGAGATAGGCATGGAACAGCTCGTGATAGAAATTGCCGACCTCGGCCGTCGTCATGCTCGTCAGCGGGCGCAACGAACCGGCCGCCTGATTAAACGACAGCGCCCGGTTCAAAATCATGTGGTGCTCATCCGGATGGTACTCCGCGGCCCAACGATGGAGATCTTCGAAGGTCACCTTCACGAAATTTAATGGTAGCTCTTTGAGAAATTTTGTCGGGAGCCCGAGTTCCTCCGCCTGACTGATCAGCGCGGGCAGCGGCAGCCGCGCCAGATCGGAGCCCCCCGCCGGCACCTCTGCCTGGACCGGAGCGGCCGCCAGCAGCAGCCCGGCACACCACAGCCGCATGGCCCAGGGCCCCACCATCTTCCCTGTACAACTGACGTATCTCATGTGTTGGAGACTGGTGTTACCAGGCAGCGAGAGGATGCCAACTCAACCGGTCAATCAATCCCAGTGATGCCCGCTTTCCTCAACTAATGCCCATGAATCTATCATGGATGAGGGCACGTCGTCGAGGAATCGCGACGGCTTGGACAGGACCGCGCCCGTTGCCTTGTCATAGATATTGATGGGATAAGTCAGATAGAGGTGCTTTTTGGCCCGCGTCGCCGCCACATAAAAGAGCCGCCGCTCCTCTTCCAATTCGTCATCAGACGTAAAGGAATAGGCCGAGGGAAATCGTCCGTCCACGGTCCAGATGACGAAGACACACTGCCATTCAAGTCCCTTGGCCGAATGGATCGTGGACAGCACCAGCCGCTCCTCGTCACGGTCGCCT
Organism: Nitrospira sp.; assembly: GCA_016873435.1. Classification (NCBI taxonomy): domain Bacteria; kingdom Pseudomonadati; phylum Nitrospirota; class Nitrospiria; order Nitrospirales; family Nitrospiraceae; genus Nitrospira; species Nitrospira sp. The sequence goes on along the minus strand of VGXF01000010.1, from coordinate 38,877 downwards.
GCCTCCACGTCCGCCATGCTCTCATCCGGCGGCTCCAGCGCAAGGTCGGCCAGAAAACTGTTGAGCGTTGTGTATCGCTCGGCCATCGTGTAGAGATGCTCCAGATCGCGCATCCGCTTGGGGTAATCGTCGTAATGCTCCTTGAGAATCGGCAGGTAGTAGCGATAGACCTCGTTGACCTGCTCCGCCGGCGTGAGTGAACCTGAACGTCCCGCCTCATCCAGCATGATCGCCAGATCCTTCAGGGGCCGGGCCAGCCGTCCGCTGATATCGCGCAGCACGCTGACTGGCTGGCTGCTTCGGGATAACGACACGATCAGGTCCTGCGCTTTTTTTGGCCCGACGCCGTCCACCAGTAACAGCAGGCGGTTCCAACTCACGGCATCCAGCGGATTCTCGACCACGCGCAGATGCGCCAATAAGTCTTTTACGTGCGCTGTCTCAATAAACTTGAACCCGCCGCGCTTGATGAATGGCAGATTGCGCCGAGACAGTTCGACTTCCAAGTCGAACGAATGGAAACTGGACCGGAACAAGACGGCGATCTCGTCCAGCGGAACGCCTTCTTCGCGCAATTCAAGAATCCGTTGCGCGATGAACCGCGATTGGGCGTGCTCGCCCCCTGCCTGCACCAGCGCGGGCAGCGGCCCATCAAGTTTTCTCGTGAATAAGTGCTTCGCATATTTTTCCGTCGCGCTGCCGATGATCGCATTGGCCAGATTCAGGATCGGCTGCGTGCTGCGGTAGTTCTCTTCCAGCTTGTAGACCATCGTCCCGGGAAATAACTTGGGAAAGTCCATGATATTGCGGAACGTGGCCCCCCTGAACGCATAGATGGACTGCGCGTCGTCCCCGACGGCCATCACATTTTCATGCGTTGCGGCGAGCTTACGGACCAGATCGGCCTGGAGGCGGTTCGTGTCCTGGTACTCGTCCACGAGGATGTAGCGAAACTGCCGCGAGATCGCCTGTCGCTCGGCTTCATGGTCGGTCAGCAGTTCGCGCAGTTTCATGAGTAAGTCGTCGTAGTCCAGCAGTTGCTTCTGCCGCTTGGCATCCGTGTAAGCCTTCTTGAGTTGTTGCAGGTCGCCCAGCTGCTCCGTAAAGTGCGCGAACTCTCCAAGCAGCACGTCTTCGAGGTTGGACAGCGTGTTCTCGCACTTACTGAAAATTTCTGCGATCGTGCCTTTGCGAGGAAACCGCTTGTCCTTTTCGTTGAGCCCCATCTGATTGCGCAGCAGGCCGATCAGATCCTCGGCATCACCGCGATCGAGGATCGTGAAGCCCGGCTCCAAGCCAACCGGTCGCCCATGGCGGCGTAGCAACGTGTTCGCTACCGAATGGAACGTCCCCCCAGCCACGCGCTCGCTGCGCGCCCCGATCAGTACGCCCGCCCGCTGGAGCATCTCCTGTGATGCCTTACGCGTGAAGGTCAGCAAAAGGATCGTCGTCGGGTCCACGCCCCGGTCAATCAGATAGGCCACGCGATAGACGAGTGTCCGCGTCTTACCGCTGCCTGCTCCGGCGATGACCAGCGCAGGCCCATCCACTGCCGTCACCGCCGCCAGCTGTTGTTTGTTCAGTTCGGCCGCATAGTCCAGCGACAGCCTCGCCGACTGCAAATCCTCCGCCGCTTTTTTCAGGATGTAGGGTTTGCTTTCGCGGTCCATTTGGAACCGTCCCACAAGATTACCCATCCGCCAACGCTTCAGCGCAGGCGGATATAGCATACCCATTCCCTTGGAGCAATGAGATGAACACCCCACTATTGGTTGCGGATTCGCTAGAAAGTGCCGAACGGACTTGTATATAATTGGTTTCGATTAAAGAGGGCACATGCCGGCCTCAAAAGACCCCCACACCAAAATGCTGCAGGACCTGGCGACCATGATGGTCGCCGTCGCGGGCGAATCCGTCACCATGGTCAAGCGCAGTGCACCCGAGCAGGCGTTGAAGCTCAAGAAAACCTCCGAGTGGGAGATTTATTTAGAGTTTCTCAAGCTGCAATTCAATCTGGCCGACCGTCTCTCAGCCCTCTACATTGCCCTCAAGGACCAACCGCTGTTCATGGACGGGCTCGAAGACGCCGTTACAGAACGGCTCAAGGATGTGCTCGCGCCGGTGCTGGGACCGAACTCCGATGAGATGGAAGTCATCATGACGATCGGCGCCACCGTGGCCCAGAGTCGCCAGCAGTACGAACCGTTCAAGTTTCTCGTCACAGAGGAGAGTACGCAAAAGAACGCGTACTTCAAAACCTTCGGCGAGAACGTGGCCCGGATGATCAACGCGCCCGACAACGGCATGGTTGCCTCGTCCGCCGTCCTATGCGCCAGCGCCGCCATCCCAGCGATGAAGTCCCTGCTCGAATCCGCGACAACAGGCGCGGCCCCGCAGACGGCTACTACCGCCCCGTCGCCGCCGCCTTCCGTGCTGCTTCCGGCCGGCAACGAGATCAAGCTCATCAGCGTCATGTCCACCATCCAAGGCGAGGAGATCGAAACGCGCTGGGGCCTCCATCCGCGGTTTCGACAGGATCTGAAAGCGGAACAACTGCAAGAACTGAATAGATTGATGAACCGCGTGGCGCAGATCGTTGGCACCCGCTATGCCTCCGTCGCCACGACGCCCGTCTGGACGGCGTGGCACCAGCAGGGAGGCACCGCGTGAGCGCGCCATCCGCAAACAGCCTGCCAGGCGGCCTCGCCCGCCTGGACGAACTGGCCCATAATCTGTGGTGGAGCTGGAAACCGGATGCCCGCCGTCTCTTTGAAACGATCGATCCGACACTCTGGCGCCTTTCGCATCATAATCCCGTCAAGCTGTTGCAGGATCTCAAACCGGCCCGGCTCATAGAACTTAGTGGCGATCCCGTGTTCATCCGCCTCTATTCATCCGTCCTTAAGACCTACGACGACTACATGGGCGCCTCCGATACCTGGTTTGCCGGGCGCTATCCGCACCTCGCGAACCACACGATCGCCTACTTCTCGGCCGAGTTCGGCCTGCACAATTCTATCCCGATCTACAGCGGCGGGCTGGGCATCCTGGCCGGTGACCATTGCAAGGAAGCCAGCGATCTCGGCATTCCACTTCTCGGCCTCGGATTCATGTACCCGCAGGGCTATTTTCACCAGCGGATGTCCGTGGACGGCTGGCAGGAAGCCGAATATGAGCCGTTCAACCGGCTGGAGTCGCCCATCCAGCGGGCATTGATGCCGAACGGCCAGCCCTGCCAGATCGGCGTCCAGATCGACCATCGCACCATCTCTGCCGTCGTCTGGCAGGTGCGTGTCGGACGCGTCACTTTATATCTCATCGACACCGATGTGCCAGAGAACCAGCCGTGGGACCGTGAACTGTCGGCGCGGCTCTACGGCGGCGATCAGAACGTCCGCCTGCGCCAAGAAATTCTGCTTGGCATCGGCGGCGTGCGGGTCTTCCGCACGCTCGGCCTGTCCCCGTCCGTCTGGCATGCCAACGAGGGCCACTCGGCCTTCATGACACTCGAACGCGTGCGCGAGTTCGTGCAGGCCGGTCGGCCGCATGCCGAGGCGGTGGAACGCGTCCGCCAGAGTACCGTGTTCACCACGCACACGCCGGTACCGGCCGGCCACGACGTCTTCCCCTTCCATCACATTGAACACCACCTCGCTGGCTACTGGGATGAGCTCGGCATAACGCGCGAGGCCTTGTTGCAGTTGGGCGCGCATCCAGAGAATCCGGGCGCCGGCTTCAATATGACGGCATTGGCCATGCGGCTGGCCGGCCATGTCAACGGCGTCAGCCGCGAACATGGCCGCGTCTCCCGCGTCATGTGGCGCTGCCTCTGGCCCGGGATAGAAGAAGAGGATCGCGTGCCGATCCGCAGTATCACGAACGGCGTGCACGCCCCGAGCTGGATTTCGCCGGAGATGAACCAGCTCTACGTCAGGCATCTCGGCCCCGACTGGGCCGAGCGGGCGGACGATCCGGCCATCTGGCACCGCGTGCCGGATATTCCCGACGGCGAACTCTGGGCAGCGCGGCAGCTGCTTAAGCGCAAGCTGATGAGCTTCATCCGCGAACGCGCACGCGCGGCATGGATGCACGGACATCTGCAGCCGCATCAGGTGCTGGCCAGCGGCACCCTGCTCGATCCGGAGGCGCTCACGATCGGCTTCGCACGGCGCTTCGCCACTTACAAGCGGGCCACGCTTGTTTTCAGCACGCTGACGCGGCTGCAGCAGATGATGCAGGACCGCTGGCGGCCCGTGCAACTTATCTTCGCGGGCAAGGCGCATCCGGCCGACGAGCCGGGCCGACAATTCATTCACCAGGTCTACGCGTACTGCAAGGACCACGACATCGGTGGACACGTCGCCTTTCTTGAAGACTACGACATGCATATGGCCAAGTATTTGGTCTGGGGCGTGGACGTTTGGATGAACACGCCGCGCCCGCCGATGGAAGCGAGCGGTACAAGCGGCCAGAAGGCTGCGCTCAACGGCGTCCCACATCTGAGCGTACTGGACGGCTGGTGGCAGGAGGGGTACGACGGCGCCAACGGCTGGGCGATTCCCTCGTCAGCCCATTTGGGCGACACGCACAGCCAGGATCAACACGACGCCGAACAGCTCTACCGCCTGCTTGAGCACGACATCGTCCCGCTCTATTACGAGCGGGACCGAGACGGCATTCCCCGCGGCTGGCTCCACATCGTCAAGGACGCCGTCCGCACCGTCGCGCCGCGGTTCTGCACCCGCCGAATGGTGAAGGAGTACATGGACCTTCTCTACGCTTCAGCCGCCTCCCCAAAAGACGCTCGCTGGCAGGATTGATGCGCGCGCTCAGAGTGCTAATCATCGTCGCCGGTTTCGAATTCGTGCTTGCCGTTGCAGCCCACGCCTCGTTGCAGGAAGACGCGCAGAAGGCGTTCCGGCAACATCGATTCGAGGAGGTCATCCGCCTGTTGGAAAGCGCGCCGCCTGATTATAAACTGACGTCCGACACATTGAGGACCGGAGTGAACAGCGCGTTACGCATCGGACGGCCCGATACCGCACTCGCGTTCTACGCACGCCTCGTCCCACCCAACGCGTCGGACGAGACCCCCTTGCTGCGCGACACGGCCCTCGCCGTCCTCACCGCCCGCGTACGCGACACGCAGGAGCATCTACGCATTGCCGCCTACATGGTCTTAGCCGATGTCGCCGCCAAAGACACACTGCCGATCTTGAAGGATGGTCTGCTGGACGTCTCCATCATGGTGCGGGCCCGGGCCGCGGAGGGACTCGCGAGGGCGGGTGCCCCCGCGTCGATGATCGCGCGAGCGCTCGACGATGAGATGCCGTCCGTCCGCATCGCCGCCCTCAACGCACTAGGCCCGCACATTGATCCGGGCCTGCGCCCGGCAATCACACGTCTCTCGAAATCCGAAGAAGGCGTCGTGCATATCTTTGCGCTCACGGCACTGGCCCGCATGGGTCAGGCAGACGCGGCAGACGATATCGCGGTCGAAGCGACGCTGCCTAACGCCGACGTCCGCATGGCGGCACTGGGCGCGCTGGGCCGGCTGAAACGCCCGTCCAGTCTGTCTCTGCTCAACCAGGCCGTGTACGATCCCGATCCGTCCGTGCGCGCCTTTGCCGCCGGCGCGTTGGGTGATTTCGGTGATCCGAACAGCCACGCGGCGCTCTTGCACACGCTGCAGGACGATCATCCCCGCGTCCGGAGCATCGCCGCCGCCAGCCTAGGCCGGCTGAAGCTGCCGCAGAGCCGACCCGTGCTCAAACAGGCCGCACGGGACCCGATCGAATGGGTCCGCATTGGGGCCGTCGAAGGATTGCTGCGCATGGGCGACGACGAGGCGGTGCTGCTGGCGGCCGATCTGGCGAAACACCCGGACCCGTCGGTCCGTGGTGCAACGGCGCAGGCCGTCGGGTTATCGGGCAACCGGAAAGCGCGGCAGGTGCTCGAGACGCTGCTTAAGGATCAGCAGCCGCAGCCCCGCCTGATGGCCGCCCGCGCACTCGGCCGACTGGGCGGGCACGAGGGACTGACTATACTGAAGCCGGCGATGCGCGATCCCGATCCGGCGGTGAGCCTGGCAGCCGCCGGCAGCGTGCTGCAGTTGCTGTCGACAAAATAAGACCGCCCTGGGAACTGAATAGAAAGGACGCCCCATGCTGAAAATCATTGGTGCGATCGTGCTGCTCGGCGGGGTCTTTGCGCTGGGCTACTACTCCGGTTCTCACCCGGCCGCGGTCAAGAAAGCCGTTAAGGAAATCAGCTCTGAGGTCGTGGCCACGACAAAGGAACTCTCCCACACCGCCATCAACACTTCGCAGAGCCTAGAGCGCACGCTACGTTACCGCCAGGGCGTGGTAGACGCGAAGGAAAAACTTCTTGAAGCCAGAACCGACCTTAATGAGAAAAACTTCGGCGATGCCGCGAAGGAGCTGACCGGGGCCGTGACGCATCTGGAGGAAGCGGCACTGGCCGGTGACGAAGGCACGGCCGCCAAGACCAGGGCACTGGCCGCCACGATCACAGGCATTGAACGGGAGCTGGCAAAGGGAAACGCCGTCGACAAGGGCACGCTGGCGGGAGTGCAGAAGGAACTCGACACGCTCTTGGATCGGTAGTGCGGATTACGCGTTCGTCGTTTCCTTGTTCTTCTTCCAGGACGCGAGCATCCGCTCGACTGCCATCTTCACGACCAGGTCCGGATCCTTCATCATCGGCTTGATCGCTAGCCGGCCGCGCTCATCCCCGATCTTCTCCAATGCGCGGGCCGCGGTCAGGCGGGAGAACCAGTCGGCATCCTTCAACATCTCGATCAGCGGATCGATGGCGGCCGGATCCTTGATCCGCCCCAGGGCCAGAATCGCCTGCTTGCGGACCATCTCATCCCTGTCCTTGAGCGCCGGCACCAGCCGCTCCACTGCTGGTGAGCCTAGCTCCACCAACGCCTCGGTCGCATCGTCCTTGAATTCGTCGGAGTGCAGCTGCTGCATGAGCGGATCGAGCACCCGCTCGTCCTTGATCTTACCGAGGCAGCGGATCGCCGTCTTGCGGATATCCCAGTCCCGCAGCATTTTGATGAGATACTCAACAGCAAGCGAGCCGACCTGCGCCAGCGCCTCGACGGCGGCGTCGCGAACCTGCCAGTCGCCGTCGCGCAGCGCATTGACGAGCGGAACGACGCAGCGTTCGTCGCCCATTTCGCCAAGCGTGACGACCGCTTCGCGCCGGACGGTCCAATCGGAGTCCTTGAGGAGATCGATCTGAATGTCGATCTCGTCCTTAACCTTCTCCTCTTCAAGGATGGTCTCGGCGGGCCGATCCCCGGCGGATGCCTCGGCCGGCTGCGCAAGCGCCGCCGACATGGCATCGACCTGAGCGTCGCTCGCCGGCGGTGCGTCGGACAGGGAGAATTCGTCGTCGCGGTCTGATGATTCGGCCATGCTGGTGTGCGTACGAGACGGAACGTGCTTAGGCGGCCGGGGCCGCAGGCTTGTCGGCGGTGGCCTCACCCTTGGCTTTGCCCATCGCATTCTTCTTGCGCTCCACGAACTTCCGGCGCAGGCGTTGCAGCCGCTTCAGCCGCTTGTGCAGCTTGCGGAACTTTTCGTCGCCTTCCGGGTTCTTCAGCGCGGTGCGCTTCTCAGAGACTTTCGTCTTCAGCCGGGTTTCATCCTCGGCCAGTGACATTTTTTTCTTTTTTGCCATTCCCCAATGCTCCTGGTGGTAACGCCTGCCGTCCATTGGACGGAGTACACTTGCCGGTGCAGTCTAGTCGACTGTCCTCTGGCCTGTCAATTACCGGAGCCGCGGATCGCGAGGAGAGCGTGAACGGCGTGACTAGGGAATTTGCAACGCAGCGACCGCATAGGCGCGCCGTTCCGCCGCCTGAAAGTCCGCTGCGCGGCGGAGGCGCCGCTGGTTCAGCAGATCGTTGGGCAGCGCCCGCACGGCGCGGACGGCGCGCGGAGGCGTCAGGGACCGTGAGCCTTCTGAGAATCCCGCGGCTTTTGTGGTGCGGGGCATCGGCAGCAGATCAACCGTGGAGAGGCGGCCGCCTTGGGGCTCCCCCACCACTTCGAGATGCACGGCGGCCACGCCGCTCTCGACCATGTCCAGTTCCCGGGCAGCGGCGAGCGACAGATCCGCAACGCGCCCATGTACAAAGGGACCGCGGTCGTTGATGCGTACGCGCACTTGCCTGCCATTTTCCACGTTCGTTACGAGCAGCCACGTCCCGAGCGGTAAGGTGCGATGGGCGGCAGTAAGCGCCTCCATGTCATAGATTTCCCCGTTGGCCGTCACCCAGCCATGAAAATCCTCGCCATACCACGAGGCCATACCCAGCTCCTGGCTGCCGACATCCAGATCGGCCTGCCCCTTCGGCAATACCGTACAGCCTCCCAGTGCCATGCCGCACACGAAAAGCATGCTCCATGCATTCAGGGCCCGTCGTTCGCTTTTTATTCTGCTTGTCATTGCTCACTTGCCTTTGTCTAGCCCTTTAGGCTAGACCGGTCAGTCTGCTTGAATCCCTCTACATTGTAAAAGATGGATTAAAGAACCGCAGAATGGAATGCGGCTCGATATATATGGAGTGAGGCGATCATAAAGGAAACTGGACACGCAAGTCAAGGTCGGATGGACCAGGCAGCTATTGCCGTTTCAAAAATACCACGGCAAGAGGCGGCAGCATGAGTACGACCGAACAGGGGTAGCCCTGCCAGGGGACCGGCTCGGCATCCACCCCGCCGAGGTTGCCTGCGTTTCCACCCCCGTAGGCTGCAGCATCGCTGTTGAGGAGCTCCTTGTAACGTCCGGACATCGGCACGCCAATCCGATAGCCGTAACGCGGCACCGGTGTGAAGTTGCAGGCACAGACAATACTCTCGTCCTCACACCTGGCCTTTCGGGAAAAAGCCACGACGGACTGCTCCGAGTCGTTGAACTCAATCCACTGAAATCCAGCCCCTTCGAAATCCACCTGATGGAGTGCCGGCTCCTGCTGGTACAGCCAGTTCAGATCCCGCACCCAGCACTGGAGCCCCTGATGCAAGTCGCAGTCCAGCAGATGCCATTGCAGACTCGCGTCATGATTCCACTCGTGCCACTGGCCAAATTCGCCGCCCATGAAGAGCATCTTCTTGCCCGGATGCCCGACCATGTACCCGTAGAGCGCGCGCAGGTTAGCGAACTTCTGCCAAAGATCCCCCGGCATCTTGTCGAGCAGAGCGCGCTTGCCGTGCACCACCTCGTCATGTGACAGCACCAACACAAAATTCTCAGTGAACGCATACAGCAGCCCGAACGTGATGTGGTTGTGCTCATGCTTTCGGTAGACGGGATCGAGACTGAAGTACCGCAGCATGTCATGCATCCAGCCCATGTTCCATTTAAGGCTGAAGCCGAGCCCGCCTGTATAGGTCGGGTGCGAGACGTCGGGCCACGCCGTGGATTCTTCGGCGATCGTCAACACGCCCGGATGCTCCCGGTGCACCGCGATGTTGAGCTGCTTGAGAAATTCGATTGCCGCCAAGTTTTCGTGTCCGCCGACTGAATTGGGAATCCACTCGCCGGGCTGGCGCGAGTAATCCAGATAGAGCATGGACGCGACCGCGTCAACCCGCAGACCATCGATGTGATACCGGTCCAGCCAGAATAGCGCGCTGTTTATCAGGAAGTTGCAGACCTCCACGCGCCCGAAATTGAAAATACGGCTGTGCCATTCCGGGTGATAGCCAAGGCGCGGATCGTGGTGATCGTAGAGATGTGTGCCGTCGAAGGAGGCCAGACCGTGTGGGTCGTCTGGAAAATGCGACGGGGCCCAATCCATGATTACGCCGATGTCCGCCCGGTGACAGGCATCCACGAAAGCCATGAACTCCTTTGGCGTGCCGAAGCGGCTGGTCGGCGCGAAGTAGCCGGTCGTCTGATAGCCCCAGGACCCATCAAAGGGATGCTCAGTGACCGGCATTAACTCGATATGGGTGTAGCCCAGGTCCTTGACATAGGGGATCAGCTTGGCCGTCAGCTCGCCATAGGTCAGCCAGCGGTTCCCCTCCTCCGGGACGCGCGCCCAAGAACCGAGATGGACTTCATAAATCGAGATCGGCGCCGCGAGCAGATCCCGCCGGCTGCGCGCCTCCATCCAGGCCTGGTCGCACCACTGATGCGTGGATAGATCACAGACCACCGAAGCCGTCTTGGGCCGAAGCTCAGCGGCGAAGGCATACGGGTCCGCCTTCAGAAACGGCGTATCGCCATCCCGCGGGTGGATTTCATATTTATAGAGCGTACCGGCCGGCAGATCGGGGACAAACAATTCCCATAAACCCGAGACGCCCCGGCTGCACATCGCATGGCGGCGGCCATCCCAGCCGTTGAAATCGCCGACGACGCTGACGCGCCGTGCGTTCGGCGCCCAGAGGGCGAAGTGCACGCCGCCCACGCTCTCGACCGTGCGCAGATGTGCGCCTAATTGTTCATAGGCCCGGTAGAGAGTGCCCTCCGTGAAGAGATGCATATCAAAATCAGACAGGAGTGGAGGAAAGGCATAGGGGTCGTGGCGTTCCGTGACATTCCCCCACCGGTCGGTCACGCGCAGGTGGTACGCCATCGATGGCTTGCCCGGCAGTGGGGCTTCGTAGAGACCCTCCCGGTGCACGACAGTCATGGATATCGCATGGCCGTCCACCAGCAGCGTGGCCTCCGCCGCTTCAGGCAGAAAGGCACGGACGACCATCCGACCCGGTTGATCGCCGTCTGGATGCAGCCCCAGCACGGCGCGGGGATCCCAATGTTCTGCCCGCACAAGCCGTTCGATCTCTTCCGCCGGTGCTCCCATCGACCCGCATGCTATCGCGGCGACGGGGGAAAAGGCAAAATGCACGCTCCGTGACCATTTCCGATCGCCTACCTAAGGATCGTGACGCATGCGCGACCTCGCTTCATGAGATTCCATCAGGCGTCGCGGCTGGTGCGGCTCGGCCTCGCGGCCGGGGTCGCCTATCTGCTGTTTCAGACCTTCCGTCCATTTCTTCCCGGCCATCGCCTGGGACGCCGTCCAGGCTTAGGCGCTGTACCCGCTCTCCCCGACGGCTCGTGTGTCCGACCGGCGGATAGAAGACGCTACGCGCCGTCCTCATGTACGGAGCCGTCACGATCGCCCTCATCCTACCGCGGCTCTATTTTTTGGCGCTCACCGGCAAAGCGCTGGTCCACACGTACAAGGCGAGCCTGGCGCCGGCCCAGTAGGGCGAGGTGCTGGACATTTGCTGGATGGGAAAAACAGGTGGGTCCGACCTGCCGGGGACCGGCAGGTGGTAGTTAGGGCTTCAGTTTCAAGATTTTTTTCTCGACCGTCGTCTCCAAGACGAATTTCTCCAAACTCTCCGACAGAGCGGCGCTGAGCAGATGTTCCGCAGCGTCTTGATCGAACACGACCACAGTCTGAGAGGCAGCCCCCTTGAGCGTCATTCGAGCAAGACTGCCGTCCTCGGCGTTCATTGCCTCGACGATAATCCGTGAAGAAGCGGCGATCTGCGTGGACCCGAAGGCGCTCTTTGCGTCGACGGCCAGCTCCACTACGCGTCCAGAGATCATCACGTGCGGCCCGCTATCCGGCGCCGTGCCCGTCCTCGTCGTGCCCAGCTCCACCTGCCAGCCCCGCTTCTTGAGATAGTCGGTGATCACCTGGGCCACCACCAATCCGGCCCGTCCGTTCCAGACATTGAACACCGTTTCGCCGCCGCCCTGATGGACGCGCGCGCCCACGCGCTGTCTGTTAGACCGGCCGTCCTCAAACTCGGCCACCACCACGATGGTGTCCGCGGGCAGGGAGACTTTTCGGGTGTCGGCCGGCAGAACCGCATGCAGATTCAACTGCACAACCTCCCCCTTGCCCACGCACCCCATGAGCGCCAAACACCACAATCCGACCGCTACAATTCCCGTGCCCTTACTCACAATACCCCCCATCTCCGGCCTGATAGAAATTTAGTGTTGTGCCATTGGCGGTCCGCTCCGACCACGAGCCCGACTGTAACAGATTTACTCATCTTATCAAAACAGCAGTGGGCACTCTTGACGGACCCCTATCCGGTCGCTAATATCCAGCCGGTCAATGTTCTCTGCATGATCGACGTTCAACAGATCACCAAACGTTACGGCGACCGCACCGCGATCGAGCGGGTCAGCTTTTCCGTGAGCAACGGCGAGGTCCTCGCCTTTCTCGGACCGAACGGCGCCGGCAAAACCACCACCATGCGCATCCTGACCGGCTTCATGCCGGCCACTGAGGGCACGGCGACGGTGGACGGATTCGACTGCTTCGCGCAGCCGATGGAGGTGAAGCGCCGCATCGGCTATCTGCCGGAAACCCCGCCGGTTTACCAGGAATTGACTGTCACGGAATATCTGACCTTCACGGGCCGTCTCAAACACATGCCAGCCGCGGCACTCCGTCAACGGCTGCCGCTGGTGATCGAGCAGACGTCCCTTGGCGACGTACGGCACCGCTTAATCGGCAACCTGTCACGCGGCTATCGTCAGCGTGTCGGGCTGGCCCAGGCACTCCTGCACGATCCGCCCGTGCTGATCCTCGATGAGCCGACCACCGGCCTCGACCCCAAGCAGATCATCGAAATTCGGCAGCTCATTAAGAGCCTGGCCGGTTCGCATACGATCATTCTTAGCACTCACATTCTGCCGGAGGCGACCGCAGTCTGCCAGCGCGTTGTCATCATCAACGAGGGCCGGATCGTCGCGGTGGACACGCCGGAACATCTGTCGGCGCGGCTGCGCCGCTCAGAAACAATCAGCCTGACCGTGAAAAACCCGCCGCCGGATTTCGCCGACAAGTTGCGCGGCCTGCCCGGCGTGGTCAGCGTGTTCTCGCAGGCCACCAGCAGGGCCTGGCTGGTCGACTGCGCCCTGGGCCACGACCTCAGGGACGAACTGGCCCGCGTCGTCGTCACGAACGGCTGGGGGCTCCAGGAACTGACCACGATCTCGATGACACTCGAGGACGTCTTCCTCCGGCTGACGCAACACGATGCGCCGGAGGTGCAGGCATGACCGCCGCACAAGCCATCGCCAGACGCGAGCTGCGCTCGGCCTTCACCTCGCCGATCATCTACGTCGTCGCCGCCGTCTTCGTCCTGATTTTTGGCATGCTGTCCTATATCGCCGTCGTGAACGCCAGCGCACAGTCCATTCGACTCATGCAAATCCAGGGAATGGCGGCGAACATCAATCTGAATGATCTGGTCTTCCGTCCCACGTTCTACAGCGCGGCCATCATCCTGCTACTCGTCTTGCCGCTGCTGACCATGCGCGTCTTCTCGGAGGAGCGGAAGCTGCGGACCTTTGAACTACTGATGACCTCGCCGGTCAGCATCAGCGAGATCGTCGCTGGAAAATTCGCCGCCGTGCTCCTGATCTACCTGAGCATGCTAGCCTTAACCGGGGTCGTCCCCGTCGTGCTGGCGGTCTTCAACAGTTTCGACTGGGCGCCGGTGTTCACCGGTTATCTTGGCCTGCTCCTCATGGGCGCGCTGTTTCTCGCCGTCGGCCTCTTCGCCTCGGCCATGACGGAAAACCAGATCGTGGCGGCGTTCCTGAGCTTCGGCTTGCTCCTGCTCGTCTGGCTACTGGGCGCCATGGGCTCCATTCTGGGCGACACGCCCGCCGGCAATGCAATCGCCTATCTCTCCTTTATTGAGCATTACGACCGACTGGTTCGTGGCCTGATCGACACGAAAGATCTCGTGTATTATGTCTCCGGCATTGTGTTCATGCTCTTCCTGACGCACCGGGTCGTGGACTCGCAGCGATGGGCATGAACCGGCTCGCGTCCATCCTCGGCATCGTCGGCGCCTCGCTTGGCGTAGGTGGCTTTATCGCTTACAGCCTCACGCCCGACGCACTCTGGCTCGTTTCTCTGTGCGAGGGGCTCGCGCTCATCGCCTTGATCGCGTTTTTCGTCCTGCATTTTGAAACACTCAAGGCCTTCTCCACGCGGCGCTCGACGCGCCTGGGCGCCCACAGTGTGCTGATGGTCGCGCTCTTGGCGGGCATCCTGGTCATCGTGAATTTTCTGGCGGCTCACCACGTCATCCAATGGGATGTCTCTGAGACCCAGCACTTCACGCTCGCACCGCAAACGCATCGCGTGCTACGCGGGCTGACACGCGAGGTCCGGATCACGGTCTTCACTCAGGAGCGCAGCGCGGCCTTTAATACGTATCGCGACCTGCTCGACAGTTACCGTTCTCACAGTAACAAGCTGCGCGTCGACTACGTGGATCCGGACCGGAAGCCTGGCGTCGCCCGCCAGTACAGCGTGACCCGGGCGGACATGGCCGTTGTCGAGAGCGGTGGGCAGACCACCCGCGTGGCCGCCGCTTCCGAGGCGGAGCTCACCGGCGCGTTGATCCGCGTGACACGGGACCAGAAAAAACGGATCGTCTTCCTTGAAGGGCACGGCGAGCGGGGCGTGGACAATCCGAACAAGGACGGCATCTCGACCGTCAAAGCGTCGCTGGAGAAGCAGGGCTACGAGGTCGGCACGCTGACCCTCGTGCAGGAATCCGCCGTGCCCGCCAACACCGCCGTGCTTGTCCTGCCCGGTCCGCGGCGGCCCGTCACGGGGGAGGAGCAGGAACGGATCGCGCGTTACGTGGACCGCGGCGGCCGTCTGCTGGTGCTACTGGATCCGGAGTCGCAGGCCGGCCTCGATCCGCTACTCGCACGCTGGGATGTGACCACGGGCAAGGGCGTCCTGGTGGATTTTCAAGATAAGCTGGCGCAGGGCGGTATTAATTTCCTCCTGGTCCGGCGGTTCGTTGAACATGAAATCACCCACGACTTGACGTCCGTCGTGCTGTTTCCTGACTCGCACCACCTCAATTTTGACGAGAAGACCTGGACGGTCACGCCGCTGGCGCAGACATCGCCGCAGAGCCGGGCCGTCATGCACGCGAAAGGTGGCGCGTTCCAATTGAATGACCGGGACGACATCAAGGGCCCGCTGAGCCTAGCGGTAGCCGGCGTGCCGAAAAAGCTCGCGGAGGACGGTCAGCGCCAGCCCGCGGTCGTCGTTGTCGGCAACTCGTCGTTCGCCAGCAATGCCTACATGAATTTCCCCGGCAACACAGACTTCCTGCTGCACATTATGGGGTGGCTGGCCGAGGAGCGCGAGTTGATCTCGATCATGCCCAAGGAGCCAGCTCTGCGTCCCTTCATTCCGAATCCCCTGCAGGAACGGACGCTTCTCTATGTCCAGGTGCTGTTGCTGCCCATCGTGACGGTCATCTGGGGACTGACGACCTGGCGCCGGCGGAAACGCTTGTGAGCGCAGAGTTGAGCGTATAACGCGATGATTTGCTCGCCCCCTCTCAGGATCGTCTCCCCTCAATGCCCACCTGTTCATTCTCCACTGGCCCACGTATGAAGCAATACGGTCCGACCATTGCCTTAGCGGCGCTGCTGGCAGGGCTCGGCACCCATCTTTACTTCGTCGAGATGCCGTCCGAACAGATCAAGACGCGCACTGAGGCCGAGGCCAAAAAACTCTTGCCCTTCACCGATCAGGAGGTGATCGGCCTGACGGTCCGTTCGGAAGCGGGCCCTGCTGTCGTACTTGCGCTGGACGACAACCGGACTTGGACCATCACCGCCCCTATCAAGACCGAGGCCGACGCACAGGCAGTCGGTGCCATCCTTCGGGAGCTGGCGCTGGGCACGGTCAGCCGGGTCGTCGAGGAGCAGGCCGCATCGCTCGAGCCGTATGGACTGGCGACCCCCGCCGTGACCTTCACACTCACGGCAGGCGACCGAATGGAAATGCTCGCGCTGGGAGACATCGGACCGCTCTCCTCCACACTCTACGTGCGACGTGGCACGGACCAGAACGTGTTGCTCACCGATCTTCCGCCAAAACTGGTGCTGAACAAGACCCTGGCCAATCTGAGAAAGAAAGAAGTCCTGCCGGTGCAGCAGGCCAAAATCGACCGGCTGCGGCTGCAGAATCCCAGAACGGAAGTGTTACTGGAGCGCCTCCTGGACGACAAACAAAAACAGCGCTGGCAACTTCGCTTCCCCATCGACGCCCGGGCTGACCAGCCTGAGGTACGCAATCTGTTAATCAAACTCGAAGACCTTAAAGCCCTTGCGTTTGTGGACCCAGGACCGGAACGGGACAACCTGGCCGCCACACTGGGGACCCCGCTCATCAGGCTGACCGCCACCATGGGCGGCGTGGATTACACGCTGAAGCTCTACCAGCCGGTTCCCTCCAGCGGCGAGGCCTTCGCTGTAACGACGCCCGCCGCGCCGATTTATAAGATCAGCCAGACCGCCCTCCATGATTTCACGAAGGATGTGCTGGCCCTACAAGACAAGCGCCTGCTCGGACTTGAGGCGGAGGATATCGTCGCCCTGTCCATAAAGACACGCGACCAGCAGTACACCATCAAGATCGACGTGACCGGATGGGTGCTGGAAGACGATCCGACAAAGGAAATCGACCGTAACGAAGTCATTGTGCTACTCGGACGGGTCAGTAGTTTTCCTTCAGAGTTTCGGGTCGTGAAGGACGCGGGGCCGCTGGCCCCCTACGGCCTTTCGTCGCCGGCTGCGGAACTCATCGCCACCGCCAAGAACGGCGCCAAGGCTCGTCTCGTCCTAGGCAAACGAACCGGTGGGCTGGTCTATGCGATGGGCACCGGCCTGCCCGGCATCCACCAGGGCCGGGCCGACCTACTCGACCAAATCCCCACGCCTGACGCGCTCTACGTCAAACCCACCGTCCCCACCGTACCCCCCACTCGCTAGACTTTCTCCGCCTGGGCGAGTATCGTGCTTACCACGCCCCCGTAGCTCAGTTGGATAGAGCGTCGGTTTCCTAAACCGCAGGTCACCCGTTCAATTCGGGTCGGGGGCACCAAATTCGACACTGAAAAAGTTGTACATTTTGTATACTTATCGGTTCTAAATAATTGATTTTGTTGTCAAAAAGTTTTTCGTTAGCCGCTTTTCGTTTGTTTAATTCGTATCGGGCCACCATCTTTCAATCACTCCGAGAACTATAATGCGCATACTTTACCCATCGTGATTGTACGCTGACATGCATCCAAAAACTTTTCGTCCTCAGCTTTTAAATTACAATCGGGGGAATACTACAACTTGGGTTCTAGAAAGTAGGATGAAGATCATTGACTCTAGTGGGCAGGCTGGTTTGTACGGATCTGCATGCCAGGCTGGTTTGAATTCGAAGCCTCGCCCTGCCGCTCTTTTCATTTTCAGACCAAATAGTTTTACCGCATAAGTCTTTGCTCGGATTGAGCTGAATGGGTTAAAATGGGACGTGTGACGAAAGTTTTAAAGTTGACGAATGTGAAAAACTCATGACCGCCTTTCTGTCCGGAGAATAACCACGTGGACAACCGCTTCATGCCCAACCGACACCCTCAGGAGAAGTTGGCGCAGGCACAGCTGGCACTCACCGCTGGACTGACAGTGTTGATTTTCGGGGTGGATCTGATGCTTCCGCGCGGAGTCGCCATTCCAATGCTGTACATCGTTCCAATCCTGATCTCCACGGACTGCCGCCAGCACTGGTTCCGAGTAGCGGTTGTGGTCGCCTGTACGGGACTGACTCTCCTGGGCTATTTCTTTTCTTCACCGGGCATCCCGGGCTGGATAGCCGTCAGCAACCGGGCATTGGCCATCACCGCCATCTGGATCGTTTTTGCCCTGGCCTGGCAGCGGACGCAGGCCCGCGCGCAGGCGGATTGGCTGCGCGATCTGCTGCCGATATGCGCCTCCTGCCGCAAAGTCCACGACCACACGGGTCACTGGAACCAGGTGGAACAATATCTGGAAAGACAGACCGGCACCAGGCTGACGCAGGGCATCTGCCCGGATTGTCTGCAAACGTGGTATCCGAACTTTTACCCGCAGGTGGCGGAACAGTTTCCCGACCTGTTCAAAGACGCCCCCCGGACTATCGTGGGCGAGAACCGCCTGCGTGTAGCCAGAGAGCGCCCATGACACGGAAACACGGACGGATCAGGATATCCTCTTTTACTGGATATACCCGAGCGGCCAGACGCACTTCTGTTGCGTGTACGATCCAGAAGCCTGCGGGGGCGATCCCACTGGGCCGGGAAAGAACCTGACCCGCTAAGTGGATGGCCAGCGCGTCAAAATGCGCGTCTCATTGAAGTAATCGCATGGAGCGCCTATGTCGGCTTCCCCTTACGCCTTGCTCATGATCCTCACCGGCACACTGCTGGGCAGTTGCTCCGCCACACCAGCCCAACCGTCCGCCAGCACCGCCGATGTCATTCTGGAAGCCCCCGCTTCAGCTGTCCGCCACGCCCTCGTGGAGGTACTGACGCAGGGCGGCTACGAGGTTGAGCGGGACGCCAACAGCGACTCGGAGATCCGGACGGGCTATCGGAAGGAAATCTCCAACTACAACTGGCTCTATACGTCGCGGTTCGGCATCATGCGCAGCAAGGTCACGGTCACGCTCGCCGCTGAAGACGAGACGTCCACGCGCATCACTGTTCAGGTCTGGTACGAAGGCAAGTCCGGCGACTGGATGCCACTGACAAGCTCTTGGGTTCCCTATGATGCAGCCGTCCCACAGAGCGCGGCCAATACCATTCAATTGGTTAAAAACGAACTGGGGCTACTGTAAAAGCACAGGGCTCATGGTTGATGGTTATAGGGACGGCGCGGGTTGTCCGCCGCTCGTGCATCAACCATAAACTATGTCCCCTGAACCATTCCTACTCCGCGTTCTCCTCCCCCAAATCGATCTCGAACCGTTTGGCCATCCGATAAAGCGTCCGGCGGTCGATGCCGAGAATTTTGGCGGCGCGGACCTTGTTGCCGCCGGTTTCCTTGAGCACTCGGCTTAGATGCCGCTTCTCGACTTCGTCCAGTGAGAGCAGCGCGTCGCCGTTGGCCTCCGACCGCGCCGCCACCTTGCGGACCGCCTCCGGCAGATCGTCCACCATTATCAGCGGGCCCGGCGCGAGCGAGACCGTCCGCTCGATGAGATTTTCCAATTCCCGCACATTCCCCGGCCAGTGATAGCGCTCGAGCAGCGCTATGGTCTCCGGCACAAAGCCGCGCACCGGCTGATTGCTGTCTGTCGACACTTTGTGAAGAAAATGATGCGCCAGCATGGGAATGTCTTCTCGCCGCTCGCGCAGCGGCGGCAGGACGATGCGCACGACATTGAGCCGGTAAAAGAGATCTTCCCGGAATTGGCCGTCCTTGACCATCCGCGCCAGATCGCGATTGGTCGCTGCCACGATTCGGACGTCCACCTTAATGGGTGCGGTGCCGCCGACGTGCCGGACTTCCTGTTCCTGAATCACGCGCAACAATTTCACCTGCAACGCCGGGCTAATGTCCCCGATCTCATCGAGAAAGAGCGTGCCCTGATCGGCCGTTTCGAACAGCCCGCGCTTGGCCGTCACGGCGCCGGTGAAGGCGCCCTTCTCATGGCCGAACAACTCGGATTCCAGCAACGGCTCCATCAACGCCGCGCAGTTGACAGGCACGAAGGGGCAGTTTTTCCTCAAGCTGTTTGCATGAATGGCGCGCGCCACCAGCTCCTTACCCGTGCCGCTCTCGCCCTCCAGCAACACGGTGCTCTTGCCCGACGACACGCGCGCGACCAGCTTGTAGACCTCCAGCATGGCCGGGCTGCTACCAATCAAGTGTGCCCATTCGTCACGGCCGCGGAGTACTTCGCGGAACCGCGTATTCTCCCGCACCAACCGGCTGTGCTCCAGGCTCCGCTTGACGACCAGTTTGATTTCTTTCTTTTTGAAGGGCTTGGCCAGATAATCGTAGGCGCCCTGTTTGATCGCCTCGATGGCCCCGTCCATGGACCCAAATGCCGTGAGTAGAACGATGGCAGTCTCCGGACTGCGCTGCCGGAATTCCCGCAAAACGGCAAGTCCGTCCACCGTGCCCATTTTGATGTCCGTCAGCACGACGTCAAATTGCCTGGTCCGTCCCAGCGCGATGGCTTCCGCACCACCGCCCGCGATCTCGACCTCATAGCCGTCCTTTTCCAGCGCGTCGGCCAGCAACTTGCGCGCGACGGCATCGTCGTCCACGACGAGAATCATACCGCTAGACCCGCTCATGGATCTCCTTCGATGCGCTCGGGGCGCCGGTTGCTGGCAGAGCGATCTCGACCCGGGTGCCCCTGCCGACCACGCTGTCGATAGTCAGCGAGCCGCGGTGCGAGGCGACAATTTCTCGGCTGATAAACAGGCCTAAGCCCGTCCCGTCTCCGATCGCCTTGGTGGTAAAAAATGGCTCGCGGGTCCGCGTCACATGTTCCTCCGGCATCCCGCATCCCGTATCGTGCACGGTGAGCGTCACCATCGTATCGCAGGGCGATTCGCCTTCGCGCTGACGCTCCTCCAGCTCGGCGAGCGTGGCCGCCCGCCGCCCCACCACCAGCACGACTTTGTCGCCCCGGTTCGTCGCCGCCAGCGCATTGGTGAGCAGATTCACCAAGACCTGCCGGAGTTGCTCCGCATCGCCGAGAATCACGGCCGGCGTGAAACCGAGTTCCGTTTGCAAGCCGACCCCCTTGCCGAGATAGGCTGGCTCCATCAGGGCCACGACTGAGGCGGCTAGCTCATCCGCCCGCACCAGCGCACGGGCCGGCTTGGGCTGCCGCGTGAGGGACAGCTTATCCTTGATGATACGCACGACGCGGTTGAGCTCCGAGTCAATAATGGCGATCGTTTTTTTCATCTCCGCCGTCGCCAGCGGATCCTCCGCCAGCGTCTGCACCTGCCAGGCGATAGAATGCAGCGGAGTCCCCACTTCGTGCGCCACTGACGACGCCAGCAAGCCGAGCGCCGCGATGCGGTCAGACCGGTTGAGCTTGTCTTTGAGTTCCACGAGCTGCGCATTTACTGCAAGAAGCGCGGCCCGAGCCTCTTCTTCCCGCGCCTTCCGCTCTTCGCGTGTCATCGCAAAATAGGCCACGCCAGTCAGAATGCCGACAACCAGCGTCCGGTTGATCAAGACCGCCGTGAACCGCTCGCGTTTCTTCGTCGGCTGCAACAGGCCCATGTACGTCACAGCGACACACAGCGCGACCGTCAGATACATCAATTTGCGGTTGCGGACCGTGGCGATCAGGAGGATGGGGACGATCAAGGCGTAGGCCCCGACGACAGTGAGCGGCGCGACGGATTCAAAAATGGCGATGCCGGCAAAGACGGCGAGCGCTAGGCCGATGACAACGGCATTCTTGGCCTGTGTCAGTTGTCGAAGTACGCGCAGCGGATTGGTCATGGATTGTGCAGTAAAGGTACGCGAAACCGAGGCCGCCCGCAACGGGCGTCAGTCAGTCTGGCAGCGGTCGCCCAGCGCGCAGGGAGGCCGTCACGCGACGCACGCGGACATCGTCCCGCACCTGTTCCAACGCAAGCGCCACCTTGCGGGACCAGTTGGTGTAACTCTCGACCGTGCCCGGCACATTCATCTGCTCCGTTTCGCCAAGCAGATCCTCCAGACTGACCAGCATGATCCACGACGGCGTGCGGCCGAGAAAATCGTGGATCGCTTGGCACAGATCCGTCGTCATCGGCTGCTGTGCTGCCGCATCGGCTGTCAAACCCAGCGGCAGCAGACCGGCCTCCGCCAGTGCCTGCGCCATGCGCCGCTTATCCTGCGCCCGGCCTTCGCGCGCACGGTGCGCGGCGTCCTCATCACAATAAAGCCCCAGCCGCACGCGCATCTCGATATCGCGTCCCGCCCAGAATCCAGCGAGTGTGGGCAGATCGTGCGTCGTCACCACCGCCATCGCTTGATAGGGATACGCATCCGGCCCCTTCCAACGATTTGGATCGGCCCGTTCGAAATAGAAGACCCGATACGACAGGACCCTCGCCGCGGCTAACCTGTCGCGGACCTCATCCGAAACCGTGCCGAGATCCTCACCGATGATGACTGCCCGGTTTCGGACACTCTCCAGCGCCAGAATGCCCAATAAATCGTCGGCCGGATACCGGACGTAGGCACCGGCGGAAGCCGGCATGCCGCTAGGAATCCAGAACAGCCGGAACAGACTCATCACGTGGTCAAGGCGGAGCGCACCGCCATACCGCAAATTTCGCTGGAGCAATTCGACAAAAAATTCGTAGCCCGTTTCGCGCAGCCGAACCGGATTGAGGGGCGGCAGCCCCCAGTTCTGCCCCCGCGGTGAAAAATCGTCCGGCGGACAGCCGCACTCTGCCTCCAACGCGAACACTTTTTGATAGGCCCAGGCGTCGCTGCCGTTCCGATCGCTGCCGAGCGCCAGATCGTGATAGAGACCGACCGGCATGTCGCATGCGCACGCCCGCATCGCCGCCGCGCCTAACTGGTCAGCGGCCAGCCATTGCACGTATTGGTGATAGCGGATGCGCGCGCGATGCGTGACGCGAAACGCGGCCACGCTCGCGGAATCGGGCAGGCGGTACGGCTCCGGCCATTCCCGCCACGTGCGTAGCAGCGGATGCTGGCGGCGAATGTCTTCGGCCAGTGCGTGGAACAGGGCGAACTGCTCCAGCGGCTTCCCCTCCTCCTGTACATACCGGGCAAAAGCCCGTCCCCGGTCCGTCACGGGAGCGAGGTCCGGCGCATTTAGATCCTGCCCGCCCAGATGCCGCTCGTGAAAGGTGGCGAAGAGAAATTCCAAGGCGGTGCACTTGGCCGCTGCCACCTGCTCATAGTCCACGTTCTCGCCCGCACGGAGTGCCGCCAATCCCCGTTGAAAGCCCTCGTCCCCCACCATACGCTGGGCCGGCAGACAGCTTTCGAAATCAGGCACCGCCTGGATATCCAGATACAACAAATTAAGGAAAAGCCGACTGGTCGGCGAATAGGGGCTGATCTCATAGGGACGGCAGTTGTTGAGCGCGTGCAGCGGATTGAGGCCGATCAACCCCGTGCCCAGATCCTTACCCGCCCACTCGACCAGCGTGGCCAGATCGCCGAAGTCTCCCACGCCCCAATTGCGGGCCGAGCGGAGCGCGTAGAGCTGAACCGAAAGTCCCCACAGGCGGCGATGCCGTTCGAATTCTGGCGAGGTGTAACAGGCCGGCGGCACGATGATCAGACGCATCCGGCCCTCGACCTGACGCGATTCGGACACGACTTTGACCACCACCTCGTAATAGCCAATGGGCAGGCCGGCAGGAACCGGCAGATCGAAGCGCACGTGGCGCAGCCCGTCCACTGTACGGGTCTCCACCAAGGTCAGGCCCGACCCGACGTCTCGCTGTTGAACCACTGCCCCCTGTTCATCGCGCAATGTCCACGAAGCGGAGACGGTGCGATCCTCCGCCTCCTGTGACGGCAGGCGTACCGACCAGACACCCGACTGCGCGTCGCTACGCACGACCATGGCCGGCTCGCAGACGCGCCGCCATGGGGCGTCATCAAGTTCACCCAGCGCGCGCCGCACCGCGTCTGTCGTATCCGCGTGCACACCCATGGCGGAGAGAATGACCCGCCGGGTGTCGTCGGACGTCTCGTGCCGACGCCCCCAAATGTCGTGGTAGTCCGACGCAATGCCGTACCGCTCCGCCAGCCGAAATAACAGCTCGCCTGCCTGATGGTCCATAGGTGCGAGTGTCGGAAAAGCCCGCGGGCAAGTCAAGGAAACAGCAATTCCCGGATGGCTCCCTGCGAAGAGTTCAGGTACAATTCCGACCATGCTCAAGGTCGCGTCCTGGGCACCATGGTAGCCGTCAGCTTCGTGGGCCTTCTCACCATCATTGATACACCCCAGCGCATAACGGTTCTTGGGCTTGTGCCCCTCGCTGGGGGTCTTCTGATCGGCGTCCCCACTGGTTTCTGGCACCTCGTGCTTCTTTCAGGGGTGCTGTCGGCGCGCATGGCACTCCCGTCAAAGTGGTGGTGGAGTCCAGAGGATCTACATTTTCATTTGACGGAATCGGAACTCGCGCGCCTGTGGCCCTGGTTCACGACCGGCGGAATCGGCTTCGCGCGCTGGCTCGTCAGAGCCCTAGCCGCCATGTCCGGTCTGCTGGTGAGGTAATCGCGTGCTGCCGGAGTCCGTCCGATTGGGAACCAGTTCGTGGGCCTATGAAGGCTGGCAGGGGCAGGTCTATCACCGGTCGTATGCCAAGCATCGCTTCTCGAAAGACTGCCTCGGCGAGTATGCCGTCTATACGTATCGCCGCGTCCCGCTGTTTCGCGCCGTTGGCCTCGATCACAGTTTTTATCGGCCACCCTCCGTGTCGCAGCTTGCGCATTACGCAGCGCAGGTACCGGACGATTTCCACATCTGCCCAAAGGTCTGGGAGGACATCACGATTCCGGCCTACGCTGACCACCCCCGCTACGGCGACAGGGCCGGCAAGGCCAACCCGCACTTTCTTGACGCCGCCTGGTGCGATGAGATGGTGCTGCGCCCTTTGCGCGAAGGACTCGGCCTGCACGCCGGTCCGCTAATTTTCGAGTTTCAACGATACGGTGGAGAACCGGCAACCTTTCTGCCGGCGCTGGACCGGTTTTTCTCGCAGCTGCCACAAGGTCGATACGCTGTGGAAATCAGAAATCCGTTCATCCTGGGACCTCGCTATGCGGGCATCCTGCGCGCGCACGGTGTCGCCCACGTCTACAACCACTGGACCGCCATGCCGCCGCTCGCCACACAACACGAGAAACTGGGCGGGCGCTTCACGACGCCACTTGCCGTCGTGCGGCTGCTGACGCCGCTTGGACTGACTCACGCCAGGGCCGTTGAGCGGTTCGCACCGTATCGTGCGCTCGCAGTGCCCCAGCCAAAGATGCGGGCGGATGTGCTGGCGCTCATCCGGCAGGCACTGGACGAGCAAACACCGATCTATGTCCTGGCGAACAATCGCGCGGAAGGCAACGCACCTGCGACAATTCAGGCGCTGGTGGATGGGATGGACTCCCCCGCGAAGAATTAATCGGCCGGCGACGGGACGCAGATCCCGCCGCCGCCATCACCCTCTACTTGCCGGCAGACACCGGTGGGATATTGATGCCGATCCGTTCCAGCCCCATGATCACAGTCAGGGCCGTCGGCGAATGCTGCACGATTTCCTTCTGCACTTCGATCCGCCGCAGATCCACGAACTCCAGCGCCGTCAGGCCCAGCGACTCACGGTAAGCCCTATCGGCGATGCCGCGCTGCTTTTCGGCCTTCTCGCGTGCCTCTTCCGCCTTCTGAAATTCGACCATCGTGATCCGCCGCTGCTCCTGCTTGATCGTCTCCGCCGTCTGATCCAGCACCCCCCTGGGAGGCAGAATGCTGCCGACCACAACACGATTGAGCACGATCGGCATTTTATTTTTCTCGACAATCCTGCTCCGCACTTCCTGGTCAATGGCATCTTGCAGTTTCGTTCTAGTCGCTGGCTTCGTCGTCAATTCGAACAGCGGATACTTCTGCACCTCCTCGCGGACGATTGTCCGGAAGGCCTCTTTCACATTGTTCACGTACCAGTGTGGGCCGAAACGGGTGACGAGGTCAGGCGACCGGCCCGCCATCACGTTGGCGATAAAAAATGCGTCGAACGACACCGGCGCGTTTTCAGACGAGATGATGTCGAAATGCTCCGAGTACTGGATGGGGCGGATGTCCACATCCACGACCTCGGTCGTAATCGCGACGACCTGCCGGCCGGTCGTGATGGGCACTGGATCCACGCCGCCATGCCCCAGTAAAAATGGTTTCTCGACCAGCACGCCCTCGTGGCCGGCGTCCACCGTGGCGTAGATGCACCCTGATAGCGGGAACAGCAGGAATCCGGCCATTGCCAACCGCAACCAATTTCCCCTTAGACAGCTCATGGTTTCCTCCTACTTCGTTGCGCCTCGAATAGATCGCGTGGTTCAATCGAACATGTCAGCGGACTCTTCGCGGATCACAACCATTTCGACTGATTACGAGCTTATAAGGCACCCGGCAGCAAGTCAACAGGCCTGCCCCGCGTGAAAATGACAAGGAATAAAAACGGAACGAACGGTGTGATTAATAAATGCCGGCCTGGCGCTGCAACCATCGGACATACTTGATGATCTCATCCACATCGGCCGGTGTCACAGAGGAGATTTTTGGCATGTTGCCGAACTGCCAGTGATGGGCCCGGACGCCCAGCGCGGCAGCCCGCTGGAAAGCAGCATCGCCATGATGATTTGGTTCATAGATTTTATGGACGAACGGCGGCCCCTGCTGGGTGCCCATTCCACGCTCGCCATGGCACACTTGACAGTGGGCTTTGAACTTGGTTTCGCCCGCTTTGAATTCGGCCGGTGTGGCTGGCACGTCCGGTTTCGAAGCCGCCGATCCAATTACGGGAGCAGCCATCGCCAGCAGCACGGTCATGAACAGTACGCCGCGTGTCATGTATTCACTTCTTTGCAGAGGGATCGCCTGATGACGATCCGCCAAATTGGTCCGCGATCATCCGGGCCGTCCGTTTGGCCGTCACATACCGGTAGAGCCGCGCGGAGACCGGGATGGCGATCACCAGCACGATGATGAGATACATGAAAAATTCTTCCGGCGAGACGCTCATGTGCGTACCACATCCTTCACATAGGCAATCGGATCAGCGATGCCGGCTTCCTTGAATCCCTTCAGCCGGATCTGGCAACTGTCACACCGCCCGCACGCATCCCCGTTCGGCGCGGGGTCGTAACAACTGTGCGTCAGATGGAACGGCACGCCCAGCGACAGGCCTAAGTTGATAATCTCCATCTTGGAGAGTGTTACCAACGGCGCCTTGATGGCAATCCCGCTTCCCTCGACGCCGGCTTTCGTCCCCAGACGGGCAACCCGTTCGAAGGCTTGCAGATATTCAGGGCGACAGTCGGGATAGCCGGAGTAGTCTACCACATTGGCGCCGATGTAGATGGCCGAGGCCTGCACGGTTTCGGCATAGGCCAGCGCCAACGACAGAAAGATCGTGTTGCGGGCCGGCACGTAGGTGGAGGGGACGCCGTGGTGCCGTTCGGCTGTCGTGCGATCCTTCGGTACGACCTCGTCTGTCGTGAGCGTGGACCCACCGATCGCCCGCAAATCGATCTCCAGTACGCGATGGTCCTCAGCGCCGAGCGCACGGGCCACCTGTTTCGCTCGCTCCACTTCGATGCGATGCCGTTGGCCGTAGAAAACGGTCAGGAGATGCAGCCGGTAGCCGTCACGCGCCGCGACGGCGGACGCCACGGTGGAGTCTAGGCCACCGCTCGCTAGTACAACCGCCCTAGAGATGCCAGAGGACATAGGGATGCGCGGAGAACGCACCGCAGGTCACTGCTCACGTTCTTCGCCCTGCTCGATCTTTTCGATGAGTTCCTGCTTGGTCTGGCACGCCACGCACAGCTTGGCGAAGGGCACCGCCGCCAGGCGCTTCTCGTTGATCTCGACACTGCACTCGTCGCAGAGCCCGTAGGTGCCATCCCCAAGGCGGCTCAGCGCCTGATCGATCAACTGGCGCCGCTTGTTGCGCATCTCCATCAGCGAGATGCCCAACTCGCGATCCAGATCCATCAACGACTGATCTCCGACGTCCATTGCGGATTCCAGCCGACGGCGCTGGTCCTCCGTCAGGGACGCACCTAGATTGCCAGTGATTTCCTTCATCAGCTCCTGGCGCTTGTGCGTCAGCATTCGGTGCAGTGCATCGCGCCGCTCAACTGCCATAGGCTTTGTCGGCTTCTTCACGGCCACAGGCGCCGCCGACACCACCGGCTGGGCTTCAAGCAATTTCAGGACCGGCACAGCCGGCCGCTTGGCCGCGGGCTTGGCAGTAGACTTGCGGACCGGTTTACTCGCAGATGCCTTCTTGGATTTCGACTTGCCTGGCATAAACTCAATGCTCCTTGGCCTTTGAAAAAGGGGGACATTCATACCATGCCCCCCCTACGTTGACAAGCCCTGAACCGTGCGGGATGGAGACGTTTATGAGGAGTACGTGATCAGCGAATGTATGGGGCAGCCGTCGAGTTTGTCCCGCCCCTTGAGAAACGTCAGTTCGACCAGAAACGCGACACCGACGATGTCCGCACCCAACTGGCGCAGCAGATGCACTGTGGCCGCTGCGGTGCCGCCCGTCGCCAGTAAATCGTCCACGATCAGCACGCGCTCGTCCCGTTGCACAGCATCGCGGTGGATCGCCAGCGAGTTAGACCCGTATTCCAGGTTGTATCGCACCTCAAAACTCTCAGCCGGCAGCTTCCCCGGCTTGCGCACGGGCACGAACCCGGCGCCGAGCCGGTCCGCCAGCGGACCGCCGAGAATGAATCCGCGCGATTCAATCCCGACGATTTTGTCGATTTTTTTTCCGCGATACCGGGCCGTCAGTTCGCCCAACACCGCGCGGAACGCACGCCCATCCTTCAGCAGTGTCGTGATGTCATAGAACAAAATGCCGGGCTTTGGGAAATCCGGCACTTCCCGGATCAGCGCCTTGTAATCCGTTGCGGCGCGGCCAGCCTGTCGTCCCGAGCGCCTGCTCGCCGTGCGTTTCTTCACTGTCATCATCAATCCCTCGCCGTCATGGATGGACCTGCGATCATGGCTAGCATCTTGCCAACCGCTTCGTTCTCGATCTACCAAACCTCTCGCGGGGCCGGCTCAAGGCCTCCCCGATCACTCTCAGCGTCTGCTCCTCCGGCCTGGCCGTCCAGGCCGTCTCACAGAGTGCTCATCCGCTCCTCCCGCTCCGAAAGCCGCTGCGGCTAGGCCGTCGCAGCCCCTTGCGAACCGACGGCTTCACGAGCGCCTTGCACGATGAACTGGACGATTTTTTGGTCGGGTGTTTTTCCGTTAACATTCGCACGAGCACTCACCCGAGAATATGAAACTCACGTTCACCGCTGATGGCCGTCTCCCATTGTACCTGCACGTTTCGAACGCGAGCCATCGGTGTTCCCATCCACAGCGACTTGATCAGGCTCTCAATCGCCGGACGGCTTCCCTCTACGTCCACCTCCACCCGTCCGTCATCGAGATTACGTACGCCTCCGCACAACCCTTTTTGAACGGCCACCCGCTGGGTAAAGGCCCGGTAGCCGACGCCCTGTACCCCACCGCTGACCCAGATATGTGCGCGCACAATAGCCGGGGACATCATCACATGAGGCCACTCGTATTAAAATGAACGACACTAGGATAGAGAAGTGACCAGGAAAAGACAATGCAAGAGGGGACGCGAAAAGAGGGCCCGGCTTACAGTAGTTGCTCAGGCGCCAAGAACCCGGGCACGGAACGTGACGTAAACAGGACAGATTTTTACAAGGTGGCTGACTACCCGAGGCTCGCGAAACACGCGACGCGGGTTTCGCGAGCGACCGGTGGTCGGGGCGAGAGGATTTGAACCTCCGACTCCTGCGTCCCGAACGCAGTGCGCTACCAGGCTGCGCTACGCCCCGATCGATCCTGGTGAGGTTTTCGCTTGCGGTCTGCTTGCCGTCAGTTGAGCGGGTCGAACCGAAGACCGTGCGCGTCGGCGACTCCCTGACAGGTGATCCGCCCGTCCTTCACGTTCACGCCCCGGGCCAGCCCCGTATCGTATCGGATCGCTCGTTCCACGCCAGCAGAAGCAAGCCGGACTATAAAGGGTAGCGTCGCATTGGTCAAGGCTAAAGTCGACGTGTGCGGCACGATGCCGGGCATGTTCGTCACACCATAGTGCAGGACGCCGTCCACTTCGAACACCGGATCGGAATGGGTCGTCGGCCTCATGGTTTCGACGCAGCCAGCCTGATCCACTGATACGTCCACGATCACGGCACCTTTCTGCATACGGCCGACCACAGCCCGCGACACCAGCGTCGGCGTCTTCGCACCGCGCACCAGCACCGCGCCGATCACGAGATCGGCCCGTTCGACTTCCCGGGCGATCGACGCCTGACTCGCCGCCAGCGTCACGATCCGCCCCTGGTACAGATCGTCCAGCCGACGCAATTGGCCCAGGTCGGCTCCGATCACCGTTACCTGCGCGCCCAATCCTACGGCAATCCGTGTCGCCGCGCTGCCGACCACGCCGGAGCCCAATACCACGACCCGGCCCGGCGCCACGCCGGGTACGCCGCTCAGCAGCACGCCCCGCCCGCCGCGTGTCCGTTCCAGGTAGTGCGCGCCGACCTGCACGGACATGCGCCCGGCAATCTCGCTCATAGGCGTCAGTAGCGGCAGGCTCCCATCGGGCGCCTCCACCGTTTCACGGGCAATGGCCGTGATCTTTGCCTCCACGAGCGCCTTCGTCAGTTCGGGCAGCGCCGCCAGATGCAAATAGGTGAAGAGCGTCTGTCCCTGACGGAACAGCGCCACCTCGGAGAGCAGCGGCTCCTTCACCTTCACGATGAGCTCCGCCTCGCGAAACACCTGCGCCTTCGATGAGGCGAGGTGCGCGCCAGCTTTTCGGTACTCATCGTCTGAAAACCCGCTGCCCTCACCGGCTGACGGCTCGACCCACACCGTGTGCCCAGCCTGACACAGTGCCGCAGCTCCATCCGGTGTCAGGCCAACGCGAAACTCGTGATCCTTGATCTCTTTGGGCACACCGACAATCAGCATGGCCCCATTATACCGCACGTTCCCTGCAGAATCCTCTCGCTGGACAGGTTCAAGACCGCTCATGTAAGATGCGCCCGTTGATTTTGGAGACGCGCCATGGCCGAGACAAACCCCTCCGCTGGACGCTGCGATGCTTGCGGCGCCGACCGTAACCCGTTGATGAAACTCTCGCTTGGTAAGGATTTCTTCGGACGGACCTACGACCGCCTCTCGCCGTCGTCAGATGCCAGCCCCAAATGGTATTGCGAAGGGTGCTCGATGCAAAAAAATCTCCAGCGCGATTTTCGCGACATCAAAGCAGAGTTCGACAAACTCAATGTCGGCCAATCCTCCGTGATGAGCACAGCTGAGCCCTTTCAACGCGCACAGTTACGGCTGCGGGAAATCCAGGCTCTGCTCGGGGCCCAATCAGGAGCGCGCCTGGTTGAACCGGCCGATGTCTCCTCGCTCCTGCAGCGGGTGCAGAACCACAAGGCTCCGGCCTCCGCCTGACCCGCACGGCCATGCCGGCCTTCAAACGTCACATCTTCGTCTGTACCAACAAACGCCCTGCGGACGATCCGCGCGGGTGCTGTGCGGCGCGCGGCTCCGAACATCTTCAGGAATGCTTCAAAAAAGAAGTAAAGCGGCTTAATCTCAAGGGCGTGGTGCGGGCCAACAAGGCCGGCTGCCTGGACCACTGTGACCTCGGCCCCAGCGCCGTAATTTATCCGGAAGGTGTGTGGTACTGGGTGGGCACCGAGGCGGACGTGACGGAAATCGTCGAGCGCCACGTCGTCAAGGGCGAGATCGTCGAGCGGCTGCTGATGCCGGATCATCCCGTACCGAAGAAACTGGAGCCGCTTGGAAACGTGTGACGCGTGCCTCGTGCAGCGTATCTGGTTTTGGAAATTCCGGCGCGTTACGAAATACGAGCTAAGAACACCGTGACAGTGAGGACCCTGTGCCGAAAAAGAACATGCTGGAGATTTTCTCGCAAGGCCTTTTCGAAGGAGTTGAACCCATGATGCTCGTTCGCGATCACCTCGTTCGCCATCCCGACCGCTGTACGCACAACGGCGTTTGCATTCCCGTCTGCCCGACCGGCGCCTGGCTCTCGACGCCGCCGCTCAAGTTTGACGCCTCGCGGTGCATGGAAACCTGCCGCCTGTGCCTGGATGCCTGCCCGTCGCAGGCAATCTACGCGGTGTATCGCAAGGGCGAGAAGCTGCTGGAGCCGACAAAGGCCCCCCCGGCTGGGGGACACAAGTAGCGCAGGACGGGCCGCGATGCCGCTCGCTTACCCACCGCCTGGAACAGTCCCGGCCGCTGCACCGACTTGGCGGCGCGCACACACGTGGCCCTTCTTATTCGCCGCACCGCGCACCATTCCAGGCTTTTGCTCGGAGAACCGTTCGGGCATGCCTTCAGCCGTAAGCTGGCTCCGGTAGACCGATGAGGCGAGCGGCCAAATGAACGACGTCAATAGCCAGGAGAGTTTACCGCATCATGCCGGCGCCGGAGAGTTCGCCCTTTGTCAGCCGATCTGTTTCCTTAGCCAGCCCCAGTAGGCCGTGCCGACGTAGCCGCAGGCGCCGGTGAGGATCGTCAACGCCATCATCCGATAGACGGTTCCACGCGAAATCTTCACGGTGACCGCCGGATTCAGCAGCTCGGGCGACGCCAGCACCAGCCGCAGCGTTTCGCCTGCCGACAGGATCGGCCACATGCAGGAGAGCCGCAACCGGATCTCCTGCCGCGGAAGCGCCATCGTGTAGATCCAGCCCTGGTCCAGATGGGCCCGCGCCATTTCAGCAAGCCGTCTGAGAATCGGACGAAACTTCGGAAGCGATTCGGAATTGAGCAGATCGGCCGGTGTGAGCCCTACCTCCGTGAGCCACGGTTCCGGCACATAGCACCGCCCGCGCCGCAGGTCCCTCGACAGATCCTTCACGATGTTCGTCAACTGCAGGCCCTTGCCGAACTGGACGCCAAGCGCGGACATTTCTCTCACGTTCCACGCCGCCAGCGGCGGCAGATGCCCACACATGAGATCAGTCCAGAACTCGCCAACGCAGCCGGCCACGAAATACGCGTACTGATCCAACTCCTCCGGCGTCTTCAGCGCGACCAGCTTGTCGCCCGGGAAGAGCCAGAGGTCCATGTCCATGCCGTTGGTCAGCGTAGTCATTAGGCGACGAATCCTCAGACGGTCGTCGTCCGTACAGTTCTGATAGAGATGGAAACAGTCCTCGAGCCGCTGGATCAGCACGCGCTCGGCGGAATCGGCCTGGTGCGGAGCCAGCGCGGATTGAATGCTGCGAATCGCGTCCCAGTTGATCTGCGGGCCGGCGAACTGACCTCGGAACTTGGTGAGGAACTGCGTTCGGCGTGCGCGCTCAATGACCTCTGTATCGGCGATTGTGTCCGCAGCGCGGGCAAACAGATAGGCCAGGCCGACCTGGTCCCGCACCGAACCAGGCACCACGGTCAGCGTCGTATAGAACAGCCGCGAGACTTGCTTGAGGAGGTCGCGCAGCGGCGCGCGTTTAGCGGAATTGATATCCGTAACCACTCCATTATTTGACTTCTAGCTTACCTTCCATCCCCTGTTCTTTGTGACTGGGGCGAAAGGGAAACTTTCGGTCGCAGTAGTAGCGGTATAGACCGGGCTTGGTCGGCGTAAATTTCACCCGGGTCGGCTCGCTATGACCGACATCCTCTTCGATGACGATATCGGCATCCGGCTCTTTCAACAGGAAATTGTGCGGGACAAACACAGTGGCTCGGATCAACATTAATTCAACAGGTATACCCGAGTGGACAATGAGGTGGCTCGGCGCATAGGAATAGCTGTCGAGCGTGATGGTGGCGCGCTGGATACCATCTACGCCAAGTTCGGCCGTCACGGGCGCGGCGGAAGTCGTCGTGTCGGCATGAATCATGGAGCTGGCCGGCCACAGCAGGCATACGGCCATCAGCATTCGCAGAACTGCCAAGTGCATGTTTTCCTTCTAACAGAAGCTGAAAAACCCGTCAATAAAGGGCTTGACGGCACACGGTGAGGCTTTATCTCTACTCTGCCTGCTGATTTTTCGTTATTGGTCTTGTATAATACGTACGCAGTCGACAGGCTGGCATCCAGCAAGGGCTAAGGAGGATTCCATGAAGTGGATGAAAGGAATTGGGTTGCTGCTGATTTCGAATCTGTTGATCGGCGTCGCCTTGTTCGTCGTCTTCAACGTGCTCGCTTACGTCGTGCTACCGGCCTTTGGGATCGATATCCGCGGCTCGATTAACGACATGATGCTGCTCTATGCCTTCGTGCTCGGCATGGGGGGCGCCTTCCTCAGCCTGGCGTTTTCAAAGCAGATGGCCCGCGCCATGCTGCACTGCACACAGATCACCCAGCCGCGCACCCACGCTGAACAGGTCATCTATGGCTCTATCCAGGAAATTGCCCGCCGGCTTGAGATTAAGATGCCAGAAATTTGGGTCTACGATTCGCCTGACCCCAACGCCTTCGCAACCGGCCCTTCGAAAAACAATGCCATGGTTGCCGTCTCGACTGGCCTTCTGAACAATCTGAACGAAAAAGAAGTCCGCGCCGTGCTGGCCCACGAGATGGGCCACGTGTTCAACGGCGACATGTTCACCACCACCGTGTTGGCCGGCCTGATGAATACCTTCGTGTACTTCATCGCCATGTGGGTCCGCCGGCTTTTCGCCGAACGTGACCAGGCCATGCTGGGCTTTGTGGTCTCCATCGTGCTAGAGATCGCGTTGGGCATTCTGGCGATGCTCGTGATCAACTGGTACTCGCGGAAGCGGGAATTCCAGGCCGACGCTTTCTCGGCTAAAGTCTATGGCAAGGATTCGATGATCGCGGCATTGCAGGGCATTGACCGCTGGATGAATCGCGCGCAGATGGAATACGCACCGCAGGATGCGCTGGCGACGATGAAGATTGCCGGCAAGTCGGGGGGGCTGATGAGCCTCTTCGCCACGCATCCGCCGATCGAAGCCCGCATCGCAGCACTGCAGAGACTCTAACCTGAGGGGGCCTTATGAAGACACTTGCACTGGTCGGCCTGATCGTACTGGCAGTACTCACCGGGGGCGCGCAGGCCTCTGAGAAAGGACCACTGGTGATGGCCGCACAGACCGGAAGTATTTACGACTTTACGATGGACGACATCGACGGTAAGCCGACCCCGCTGAGCAAATTCAAGGGGAAGGTGCTGCTGGTGGTGAACACGGCTAGTTTCTGCGGGAACACCCCGCAGTATACGGACCTGGAGACGATCTACGAGAAGTATCAGGCGCGCGGGCTCGAGGTACTGGCCTTCCCAGCCAATAATTTTGGCCAGCAGGAGCCAGGCACCAATCAGGATATCAAGGGTTTCTGTCTCACCAAGTACAGCGTCAGCTTTCCTCTCTTCAGCAAGATCAGCGTCACGGGCTCCGACAAGCATCCGCTGTATCAGTACCTCACCGAGCGAAGCTCCTTCCCCGGCGAAGTCGAATGGAACTTTCAGAAATATCTGGTGGACCGGTCTGGCAATGTGATCGCCCGCTTCCATCACCGGACAAAACCGCTGTCGCGTGAAATTGTACAGGGGATCGAAACGGCGCTGGGTAAATAGTTGTCAGTTCTCGGTGATCAGTGCTCAGTTTCTGGGCTAACTGCCCATTTGACACTGTTAACTGATGCCTAGCCTTTCTTAATGAAAATAATGTGGGGGCGGTACTCCTGAATTGCCGCCCCCAATGCGCTTGAGCCTCGCGGGATATTGGCCTCCAGCGTGTTCTCGACCTCCGTATCGTCAATCACTACTTCATAGCGATCCTGCCGATTCGTAAGCACCGGCCCGCCCGGTGCCGCGTCCCGCTGGAGAAAAATTTCTTTCCAGACTTCCTTTTCCACGAGACACACATCGCGAAATCGCTCATAAAGCAGCGCCAGTTTTTCCGGATCTGTTACCTTCATCGTGTCGGCCTACCCCTTACCCTGCTACCTGTTGCCCTGCGCGCTTTATAAATTCAGTGGTCATGCCCGCAGCCTTCCCCGTCAGACGGCATCTTGGGTGGCGCTGGGATATTGGTCATGTTCAAGCCTGTCGGATCGGGCGTTGAGACCCCGACTGCGCCTGACCGTGCAGCAAACAACGAGAATACACGCTGGATCGGCGCCTCGCACTCCCGGCACTTTGTCAGTGGCTGCTCCGAGAGACTCTGAATATACTCCTTGCGCCCGGAGCAGGCCGGCTTCCGGAGGCATTCCACAGCGAGATATTCGTAGATGGGCATATTAATTAAATGAAGTAGAAACGATGCCGGATGAGCTGTCGGATGCGATGGATCATTTCTTTGGCGTAGACGACGGCTGGTCCGTGATGGTGAATTTCATCGTCCCTACCTGATTGGCTGCGTGAAACGGCTGTTGGCCGAGCGGCGTGATGAACAGCTTGACCAGATACTCCCCCTGTGACCAGTTGCCAGAGGCCGGCTTTTTCAACTCCAGGTAGCCGTAGCGCTCGTGACCCGGGACTTCAAGCACGTCCTTGCCAGCCGCCTCGGCTGAGGGCCGGCCATTCTTATCGAGCAAGAACCACTGTGCGCTGAACTGGGCGGGGTCTTCCAGCGGCGCTACCTCAAATACGATATAAACCGCCGGCGCGTCCAGTGCAAACTGCGTCGCGCCGGGGTCGATTGGTTTCAGCCGCGGATCCTGCGTGTACCAGCCTTTGCGTCCGAAACTGTCCCATTCCTCCTGAAACCCGCGCGCCATGTGGATGGACACGAAGAGCGACTGCGGAATGCCCAGCTTCTGTTGATCGAAGGACGGCAGCTTGGACGGATCGATATCACCGGTGTTGCGCTGTTCTTTTGGCGCCCGCGGATCGCTGGCATACGCGAGGCTTGCCATGGTAAGGGCGCCGAGGAGGACAACTGCCGGAAATCCTACCCCGTCGCGGCCGATGTGCTGCATAGATTCAGCCTACTGCATGGGTTTTCAGGAATGCAACCAAATCGCCGAAGCCCGCCCCGAACTCTGCCTGCCCACATTCAGGTATAATGTGGGCTATAATGCACTCGTGTCCACCTCCACCGATTCTTACGAAACCGCCAGCGAACAGAGCCGACGCGCCGGCATCCGCGACGGCGCCTGCCAGGCCCTCATGCAGGGTAGTGGCGAGCAGTATCTGTCCGCTTTTGCGCTTCTTCTCCAAGCGTCGCCGTTTCAGATCGGACTGCTCTCCGCCCTCCCGCAACTGGTCGGTACCTGGACGCAACTGCTCTCCGTCAAGGCCCTGAACCGGTTTCAGCACCGCAAAACGATTATGCTCGTGGGCGCCAGCGGTCAGGCACTCTCCTGGCTGCCGTTGCTCGCGCTGCCGCTACTGGCTCCAGCCGACGGCCCCTGGATTCTCATCGCCTGCACGGTAGCCTATTTCGGACTTGGCCACTTCGCCGTACCGGCCTGGAACAGCCTGATCACCGATCTCGTCCAACCCCATGAACGGGGCGCCTATTTTGCACGTCGCCTGAAGGTCATGACGGTCCTAAGCTTCTCCGCGCTCTGCGCCGCCGGTCTTGTGCTGCACTGGGCGGAGACGCGCACACGAGCCTGGGGGGGCTTCGCGCTGATCTTCCTAGCCGCCTCTACCGCACGGCTGCTCTCTGTGCGCTATTTAAACCGCATGGACGAGTCCGCCGCGCCCGCTACGCGCGAGGCCAAATTCCGGCTGTTCGAATTTCTCCGCCACGAGCGGAGCAGGAATTACCAGCGCTTTCTCTGGTTTTCCGGCCTGATGCACGTCTGCGTCCTGATTTCCGGCCCCTACTTCGTGATCTATCTGCTGCGGGACCTGCATTGGTCCTATTGGATGTATGCCTCATGGTTGGCCGCTGGCGTGGTGGGACAGTTTCTGACGCTGAAGCCGTGGGGACGGCTCGGCGACCGCTTTGGAAACAAGAAACTACTCGTGGCGACCGGACTGACCGTGCCGTTTCTGCCGATGCTCTATCTCATCAGCACGGATTTTGTTTATCTACTAGGCGTGAATTTTTTCGGTGGATCGATCTGGGCAGGGCTGGCACTCGGTCTGCAGAATTATGTCTTTGACGCCGTGCGTCCAGAAGACCGGGCTAAGGGGGTCGCTGTGTGGAACACGATTAATGCGATGGGCTGGTTCGCAGGCGCGATGCTGGGCGGTTGGCTGGCCACGGTGGTGCCGGCTGAATTCTCGCTGGCTGGCCACGACTGGCGCCTCGCGTCCAATTTACAGGCGGTCTTCTTTATTTCCGGCATCCTGCGGCTGATGGTCTCGCTCAGCCTGCTGCGGACATTCAGGGAACCGCGTCTGGTGGAGCCGATCTCGCACCGTCGGCTCGTGGCTGAATTACCGTTCGTGAAGCCGCTAACCGACGTCCTGTCCGGGCGGGAAAGCCGCTAGTAACAACGGTAAGTGCCCGCCGTCGAGAGATTTGTTCTCGTCCTTCGTGTAATGGTGTTCGTCCTGGTTCATCTTGTCGAAGAACCGACCGGAGTGAGACGGCATCGCTCGCTGCGATGGGGCCGGGGTGGCCTTCTCCTCAGCACAGCCAATCGTTATTAGCCAGACCACCGATACCAGAAACGCCAACAGGGTTTTCATACAGGCCTTCTTCCCAGCAACTGAGCATCATGCGGCCCCGACGTTCTTGACTCCGTCCTCCCCGCGGACTATTCTCGCCTACATCGCAATCGCATACGCACAAGGAAAGGGATTCCATGTCGCTTCAGGACCGCCTCTCAGACGACCTCAAAACCGCCATGAAGGCTAAGGATCAGCTTCGGATGGACGTCATCCGCATGATCAAAGCGGCCGTGCTCAACAAGGAAATCGAACTGAAGAAGACGCTTGATGACGCGGAGATGAGCAAGCTCATGGCCAACCTTGTCAAACAACGGCGTGAATCCATCGAACAGTTTCAGAAAGCCAACCGCGACGACCTGGCCGCCAAGGAGACCAAGGAGATTGCCATCATCGAGAGCTATCTGCCCCAAGCCGCCTCCGCGGATGAAGTCGCCCAGGCTGTGGACGCCGCCATTAAGGAAACCGGTGCCACAGGGACGAAAGACATGGGTACTGCGATGAAGGCCGCGATGGCCAAACTGGTGGGAAAAACTGTGGACGGTAAACAGGTCAGCGACTTAGTCAGATCGAAGCTGAGCAAGGGATGAACTAAAAAACTGATTGGTCTCTTCTGGGGTATAACTTGCGTGAATT
>VGXF01000009.1 GCA_016873435.1 Nitrospira sp. | reverse complement strand
TCGTGCCCAGCGACGAGGTGTGGAGGGCCGCCGCACATCCACGGCCGGCTCTCAGACCACGTCCGCTGGCCGGTTCGTAGGCACGATGGTCGGCTGGCTCGGATCTTCGCCCAGTGACAGGCGGCGGGATGCGGAGAACTCGAAACCGTTACCAGTGGGAAGCAATCTGCTTGCGGCGATGGTGGACCCGTCGGCCGCGCTCGCAAGCGACTATGAAGCACGCGTGAGAATCAGAACGAGACGGGCAACTCTCCCCTGCATTTCCACTAGCGCCCCTTAAAAGACCGCACGTAGAGGATCACCTGCCACGCTTCTTCTTCAGTAAGCATTAAAGGAATGAACGCGGCCATGCCGGTCCCGCGACTGCCGTTCTTGAGAATCCAGAACAGCTCCCCATCCGTGCGGGCGTCCTGCCACTCCTTATCGGTAAAGTTACGCGGCTGCAGTCCTCTTGCAGGCCGGCGCCCACTAGGTCCCTTGCCATCCCCCCCGTGACAGGCCTTGCAATGAGCCGTGCCTTCGTAAAGGGTCTTCCCCTTGTCCAATAATTCAGGCGTCGGCTTGAGCGGATTCTTGACGGCCCTCGCCGCCACAATCTGATCAGACGGGACGCGCGGACGCAGAGCCTTCTCATCGGCCGCCCTTGCGGCATCTCCCACGACAAGCAGGCACACCGCTATGACTGACAGATGAAGAGGCCTCATATGCTGTCGGTTACCTGTCAAACGTCTTCCCTATTACTTTGCTCTGCCTTGAGTCTATCGATCCTGCTTTTTGAGCATGGGATCGAGGTCTTTCTTTGTTTCCTCGGTCACGTTGTAGCGCACGTAGTCGTGTTCGAGCACTTCGTTGGCATAGAGCCGTCCGGTCGGAGCAGGAATGGCGAGCGCAGCTTCCACCGTCCCGTTCGGACCTACCGTGACGGGCTGCTCGATACGGGTCCGGATGTAGGGATGCCAAATGACCAGTTTGTAGGTTCCGGGCGGGACGTCGGCCAGGGTGAACTTGCCCTCTCCATCTGTCTTGGCGAAGTACGGATTGGCGACAGCCAGCCCCCAGCTTTCCATGTAGGCATGGAAACCGCATTGCATGGCGAAGATCCGGCGGCCTTTGCTGAGCTTGACCAGCTCCTTCATCGGTGCGCCGGCCATGTGCTTGTGATACATCCCGGCGTCGCTGCGATCCTTGAAGTTGCGGGGATGCTGCGGATTCATCGGCAGCGGCACGTTGAACAACACGCGCGCGCCCAGCCCCGAGGTCTCGTAGGCCTGAATGTCGTGCATGACGGGGTCCATGTTGACCACCGTCACCGATTGATTGTCCCGCACCACGGTCGTGAAGGGGTGAAAGAGACAGTCCTTCGCCTCGATCTGCTGCACCCCCTTGTCATCGAAGGGCTTGCCCTTCTCGATGCCTTCCAGATAGACCACGACGTCGCGAAACTCGCCCGCCGGTCCGATGTTGAACGGCTGGAGAATGCGCCAGCCCTGCCCGTCGGAAATGCGCCCGCAATAGAGCGGATCGGGCAGCGTGGTGAGATTGTAGCCCTTGGGCTTGGGCACCTTGCCCGTCATGGTGACGCGCCCGGTCACCGTGCCCCCGTCTGTCACCGTGATTTCGTCGTAGGCGGATACCGCGCTTGCAGACAGCACCACCGCGCCCAGCGCGATCGAACACATTCCCCGTCTGATCATGAGTCCGGCCCCCCTCGGAAAAAAATCCTGAACGCGTTCCCAAGCCATTACTTTACACTCGGCGCCCCCCAAAAATAAACAGGGGAGCCACATGCTGCCACGCGGCTCCCCCGTCCGACTCACTCGACCGCGTTTATCCGCCTTCGCTGAAGCTTCGGCGGATTCCGCTTTCCCGCTTCATTTCAGCGCGGTCGGAATCGCCTGGCCCTCGGGCGCGGCCTCGGCGTGCCGACCCGCCGCCCCTTTATAGAGCGGCTGGATGCGGCTGTCGTTCGACGGCAACACCCGGAGGTAGCCCCACTGTCCGGACTGCGTGTACGGCAGCCGCTGGTTGGACCAGACGTAGTCGCCCACCAGCCGCGCCGGTCCGCCCGCCCCGCCTCGCAGGAAGACGTCCAGGGTCTCGGACCCGGCGTACTCCACCACGCTGATCTGGTCGGCGCCCGGCATGTAGGGCTCGATCGGCCACTCGTGGGCCTCGACCGAGAACATGCCGTTCTGCTCGCTGTTCGCGCCGATCACGTGGATGCGGACCGCGTCACCCGCGTGCGCCTCGATGAGCGGTGTCACGGGATCCTCGGGCTTGTCCACCTTGCAGGGCATGAACACCTTGTCCAGCCCGCAGCCCTGTTCCTCGCGGAACTTGTAGGGTTCGGCGCGGTAGTTCACCGCCGTCAGACCCGCCACGTTCTGCACGTAGGGCATGAAGGCCGTCCCGATGATGTTGTCCTCGTCCTGGAAGAACAACGCGACGTCACGATAGTTCGACTTGC
The DNA here is from genome assembly GCA_016873435.1 of Nitrospira sp. Lineage (NCBI taxonomy): Bacteria > Pseudomonadati > Nitrospirota > Nitrospiria > Nitrospirales > Nitrospiraceae > Nitrospira > Nitrospira sp. The sequence continues at coordinate 64,313 of VGXF01000009.1, read as the reverse complement.
CCGCGTTTTCCGACAGGCTGCGGTCCACGATCACGTCCGCCCGCCAGCTGTTCTTCTCGGAAAGATCCTGACCCGTGACCGGATCGCGATACTGCGACCCGCGCGGCCCGACGATGATCGCGCCGTAGAGTCCGTTCCGCGGATTCGTCACGATATTGCCGCCGTCCCACACCAGCGACGTCGTCTCCTTGTTCGCCGGATGCGCGTAGTAGGTGTAGGTGCGGCTGTCGCCAGGCGCCACGGTCTGATCGCCGCCGTTGTGGCCGACGTTCAACCCCTGGCTGTCCTTCGGATCGAAGGCCAGGCCCGGCGCAAAGAACGACGCCTTGCTCTTGGCCATCTTGTTTTTCAGGTTCACTTTGATGCAATCATTGAGGTTCACCCGGAGCGTCAACGGATGCGGCGTCACATTGGCCGCCGTCCGCGCCGCCTCGTCCTCAAGCATGAAGATCTTGCCTTCCGGCATGGTCAACTCGATCTTCCGCTCGAAGTCCACCTCGATCGAGTCCGGCGCCTTCGGATGCAGCTTCATCGGGCGGTCCACCGCCACGACGTTGAAGTTTTTCACCGGCGCGCCAGACGGACAGACGCCACTCGGCGTTTCCGGAATGCCCTTGGGATTGGTCCCCTTCGGAAGCGGCTGCAGGTCCGTGGCCGGCTTGTCCAGCACGCGGAAGATGCCCCATCCGCCCTCGGCGAAGTGCGAGCTCCGCCCGTTGAAGTGGATGTAATCCCCCGGCATGCCCTGGAAGCCGCCGGCCTTGGTGACGAGGTCATACCGTTCGGCGATCCCGACGTGGATCGAGTTCTTCCGATTGGCATCCCCCGCATAGCGCTCCGTCAGGAACGTATGCCCGGCGATCGTCCACACATGCGATTCGTTCATCAACTGATGCAACAGGCGGAACACGACCGTGTCGCCCGTGTACGCCTTCAACAGCGGCGTGTCCGGATCCCCGTGCGTGGCGCTGCTGAACAGCACCGACGTGTCCGGATTGTTGGCCAGCCGCTGAGCGAACGGTTCGGCGCGGAAGTTGAACCCGCTGCCCGTCGTGTGCGTACCGCCGTTGATGAACGGATTCGGCGCCAGCAGGATCTTGTCCGGCATCTGGAACGAGACCGTCTTGCCGGCCTCCAGCGCCACCTCGATCGGCTGTCCGGGCGGATTGCCCGCCTGGATCACGTTTACGGTGTGCGGGACGGTGTCGTGGATGGACACCATCAGTTCGCGGAAGCTTCCGCTCACGCCGTAGCCGATCGGCTCGGTGCTGTGGATGTCCGCGATCGGCCCGCTGTAGACCAGCTTGCCGTTCTTCGGATCGTGATACGTGCTGCCGAACGGCTCCACGATCGTCACGCCGAACCCGCCGTGCGGCCAGGTCGTCGCGCCGAAGGCGTGGTCGTGCCAGAACACGGTGCCGTAATCGGCGTCCACCCAGTAGCGGTACCGCACATACTCCGGCGACACTAAGTCGTTCGCCGGGTGGTTGCGCTTCAACGGCTTGAAGAAGGTCAGCGTGCTGCCGTCGATTGCCTTGATCCTCGCCACCTCCGAGCAGCTCTTATCCCGCGGCAGCGAGGTCGCGGCATCTCTGCCCTTCTCGAGGCAGTCCATGCCCACCATGACTTCGGTGTTCACATGGAACGCGGTGGCGCCGGGCGCCATCTGAATCGTGACGGACGTGGCGCCCGCCTTGGCCCCGCCGGGCAGCTTGGCCACCATCGGCGCGGGCAGCCCGTGCTTCGTCTTCTTCCCCCACATGGTGAAGGGACGGACCGACATTTCGTACTCCATGCCGGAGATCACGCCGTCCGAGTTCCCTGTGTCGAACTGGAAGAAGTGGGGGTGGATGTTGATTTTCGACGACTGGAAGTTGGTGTAGTCGTCGTCGTCCCACTCGCTCGTGAGCAGCGTATCCACGCAGTCATACACGTTGGCGCGGATGACCGCCGGGAACTTGAGGTCGTCGTCCTTGCGAATGAGGTTCTCCTCCTCGTGATGCACGTAGATCAATCCGTCCTTATCCGTGATCGCCGGCTCCTTCCCCTGCTTCTTGGCCAGGGTGATGGGCAGACGGATGAAATGGAGATTGTTCACCTTGGGCGTGCTCGCGTTGGCCGGGCAGAGGCTCCACGGACCGTTCTCGCCCGGCTTGGCCGGCTCGCTGGTCCGCTCGCCGTTCTCGTCCTGGTGGATCGGCTCCAGCCAGGGCGCCCCGCTGTGGTTCGCGGAGAAGGGCACGCGCTTGCCGAAATGCGGCTTGAAGAGCGGCCACGCCAGCTTGCCCGTGGTCGGATCGAACAGGATGTTCGGACGGGTGGTGTCCGACCACTTGGCGGCCGCGGGATACTTCGGGTTCACGGCCGTGCTCTCCCGCTCGCCCTTGGCCACGTCGCCCTCCCACTTCCAATCCCACACGGTGGCGTCGTAGGAGATGATCTGAGCCTTTTCCTCATCCGTGTGGCCGGGCTTGCCCTGCGCCGGCACGAACATCTCGACCCAGTCCTTGATGTTCACGACGACCGGATTGGCCTTCCAGTTGGTCTTCTGATTGCGCGCCACGATCTGGAACTTCTTGCCGAACCAGTCGACGGTCGTCCCGATCAGCTTGTCGGACGACACGCCGAGCTTCATGCGGCCCTGCCGGTCCGGCAGTTCCCGCATGTCCGGCATCGTGTCGGTATGGCTCGCGCCCACCTGGAGCGTGTTGTAGTAGCGGCCATAGCCCCACATCCCCGCCACATAGTGGTGGGCGACGTGGCAGTGGAACAGGAATTCGCCGGCCAGGTGCTGGCACCCTCCGCCGCCGCATTCCGGCTCGAGATCGAGCGCTTCCGACGGACCGATGACTTCCACGTCCACGCGGTCGGACTTGGTCCGGATGACCGGATACTTCACCGGGCCGTCCTGGCCCATCGCCCACATGTTGTTGGGCTCGGTCATCGGGCTGCGCTGCCAGCGGATCGTACCGCTGTGCGGATGGTGCGAATGGAACACCTCCGACCCGCCGTGCACGATGCGCCACTTCGTCGGATCGCCCAGATAGCCACGGGGAATCGTGGTGGGCGGATCGCCGAACGTGTAGGCGCTGTAGGCCATGGACTCGTCTTCGAACCCGAAATACTCGTGCTGCAGGTGCATCTGATCGATGCCGAACGGCTCGCTGCGGTAGTTCAACGCGCGGCCGCCCGGACGGTAGGCGTCGGTGAGCGGATCGCGCTGCGGCAGGAAGTCGCCCTTCTTGTTCAACGGGCGGAACGCTTCGTCGCCGATCTCATGATAGAACAGCACGTGCTCGCGAAAGTCCGGGCCCGAGCCGTTGTCGATCATCACCTGCCAGCCGGTGGCCACCTCAGGCGCGGGCCCCGTGCCGAGCGGATCGAGATACTTGGAACCCTTCGGCTCCACGATGAAGGCGCCGAAAAGACCCAGCACCGTCAGCTCGCGGTCGCGGCTGTAGGAATGGAACTGCCGCACGCCCTCCTGGGTATGCGCATGAATGTACCATTCCATGTCCACGGACTTGCCGGGCGCCACAACGGAATCCGGATTGGTCGTCGTCGCCGCTTTGCCCGTGGCGCTGATGATCATGCCCGCCGACTGGATGTGCAGGCTGCCCATTTCCTCCTGCATCTGGTTGCGCAGCGTGATCTTCACGCAGTCACCCTGGTTGGCCCGGATGACGAGCGGCTGGATCACGTCGCCCTGAAGGCCGGTGGTCACGGAACCCGGATCAAACCCATCCTTCTCGCGCGCCGCCTTGTTCTTCGCTTCCTCCGCGCGGGCCTTGTCCACGTCCTGTGTCAGCACGTACATGTAGCCGGGATAGAAATCCTGCCAGCGGTTCAGCGTGATCTCGATGCCGATCATCGAGATGTCATAGTGCTTGGCCGGCGCGGCCTCCGGGCACTTGCCGCCCGTCGCGGACACCGGTTCCATTTTGTTGTCCGACATCAGCAGAAAGCTGGAGCCGTCCTGCCCCATGTACTGGTGCATCATGGACGTGTTGCCGAAGGCGCCGGACGTCTGGCGGATGCGGCCTTCGCGCTGCATCTGCGCGTCCAGATTCTCCATCAGGCGGTGATGCTGGGCTTCGATCTGCGCGGACCGCGCGGTGCGTCCCTCGATCGCCTCCTCAACGATGGTCTGGCCCTTCAACTGCTGCTGCCATCCCACGGACGTCGCTTTTGGCGATGTCTGGTGCTGATGGCTTTCCTCGGCAAACGCCGCCGGCGTCGCCGCCAGACTCGCTGCCACCACAAGATGCTGCAGAGTCGTCATCCAACTCTGCGGGTACGACTGCCTGTGCATAATGGCCTCCCTTGGTTTGAACAATTCAGTCCTCATGACGTTGTGAAAAAAGTGTCGCTTCCTCTTAATCCAACTTCCGGCCGGTTTCTTTGAACCGGTGAAGGGTCCTCCGTGAGGAGGGGTCTAGGGTGAATCGGAGGCCGGTCCAAGTACACCCCACCCTTCACCGGCAAGACGGATTACCGCAACTGTCGTGCCGGACTCTCGCATTAAAATGAAAATGTAAATCGTCTGACTCAACAATCACTTAGAGCTATTTTGAGAATGCGCCAGAAAAGTCTTCCCCACACCAATCCACATCTCTGGACAGACCGGCAGATGCCAAAATACAGCTCTCAATCATTTCAACTAGTTGGAGCGTCCAATGATTTGGACGCTGAGAACTGCAAATTGGTGTGGAATGGGGCAGACGCGGGAATACGTTCTATGGAGCCTGCGGACAGGGCTGCATCGTCAGCGTGCGGCTGGCCAGCTCCGCCAGCTCTTCGATGGCCCGTGTGAGATTGGCTTCCAACTGGACTTCCTTTTTCTTCCGCAAGTGTTCCGGATAGGTCTCCAGATATTTGTGTCCGAGCAGTGCGAACTCGCGCACCTTCCAGACCTCCTGCTCGCAGCCCGTCAACTGCCAGACCTCCACCTCGATCAGCACCGGCCGGAACGCCCAGCCGAACGCGTAAAAGCCGCCGGTCCAGATCGGCAGGTCGGTCATGATGTCGAACAGGAGATAACTGCCCATGGCCACCGAATTGCAGCCGCTGACCGCGCCCACGACGGTCAGTTGCGACGAGGCGGTGATGGCCCACCCCGTCAGCCAGTACCGCAACGGCATCTGCCCATAGCCCAGGAGCCGTCCGAAGAGCACCAGATCGGCGCCGGCCACCCGGCCCATCGCGAGAATTCGCTCGCGAGCCACCGTGACGAGTGGCGCCACGGTGGCTTCGAGGCGCTCCGCTTCGTGCAACGGCAGCACCGAGAACCTCTTCTGCCTGCCGAGACGATCGGTCATCAACTGCTGCGCCGTGAATGTGGCGTCGGCGATCAGGCGTTTTCTGATGTCCGGTTCCTGCTCGGGTGAAGGCGGTTCGTCGAACGAATAAATCTTGCTGCTGTGCGAAATGGCCACCTCCATCGTGAAGGGGCCGACGAGCACCGTGGGAGCGCGGCCGGAATCCCGTTGGGCGACGGGGGCTGTTCCACAGCCTGCCAAGAGGGTAAGCCTCGCGGTCAGGAGCAGCCCGAGCGCGGGAGGAAGAGGGACACGTCCGGATCCAATCTCATGGCGGAAGCGACAAGTCCGCATCAGGCAATGATGCGACTATTTGACCCCGTAGTCGCGCAGCTTGTTGTAGAGATTGGCGCGGCTGACTTTCAGAAGTTTGGCGGCCTTCACCTTGTTGCCGTGCGTCTTCTGGAGCGCCTGCTCGATGCGGGTCCGCTCCGCCTGTTGCGCAGCCGTGCGGGCCACACTGCGGAGATCAGCCTCTTCATGATGGTGCGCGGGCGGCTCGTCGGCGGAGACAAACTGGCCGACGGTCAACGCGGTACCATCCGCGGTCACGACGGCACGCTCAATCGCGTGTTGCAATTCGCGGATGTTGCCCAGCCAGTCGGCCCACGTCAAGACCTGCATGATGGCCTGGGGCACATCCAGCGGCGGCCGGCGATGCCGCCGGCAGGATTGCTTGACGAAATGCCGGACCAGCACCGGAATGTCCTCACGCCGATCGCGCAACGGCGGCAGCGTCAAGGGCAGCACCGCCAGCCGGTAATAGAGATCCTCGCGGAACGCTTTCGCCTTGATCAGCCCGGCGAGATCCTTGTTCGTCGCCGAGATCACGCGGACATCCACCTTGATCGGACGATTGCCGCCGACCGGCTTGATCTCCCCTTCCTGGAGCACGCGCAACAGTTTCGCCTGGAACTGCGGGCTCGTATCGGCGATCTCGTCGAGAAAGATCGTCCCGCCCGAGGCCTCCTCGAACAGACCTTTCTTGGTCGCATGCGCGCCGGTAAACGAACCTTTCATGTGACCGAACAGCTCGCTCTCGAGCAAGGTCTCGGGCAGCGAGCCGCAGTCCACGACGATGAAGGGTTGGTCCCGGCGGTAGCTCAGGTCATGGATAGTTCGCGCCGCCAGCTCCTTGCCCGTGCCGCTCTCGCCTTGCAACAGCACGGTCGCCTGGCTGTCGGCCACAAGCCGGATCATCTCGAAGAGCTGCCGCATCGGCGCGCTGGCGCCGATGAGCCAGCCGAGATGTGGCGCCTTCGCCTTGCCGGATTCGCGTACATGACCCAGCAGCACCAGCGCGGCACCCGCACGTTGATCGCCAGTCAGAAGCGGATAGGCCTGCGTCATGCCGCAGGCGCTGCCATCCCCCTTGGTGGCGCAGGAGACGGCCCGCACATCTGTCGTGTCAAACACTTCCTTGGCCGAGCAGGCTGCGCAGGGATCGGATTGGTTCAAAAACGCTTCGTAACACTTGGCCGGGCGCACCGGAGGAGCTGCGCGTCCTGATCCCGCCCAAGCCGCGCGGTTGGCGTAGATGACCGTCTGGTCCGGCTCGATCACCATTATGCGGTCGGACGATCCCTCCGCCAGCAGCTGCAAGGCTTCCAGCCGCGCAGCCAGCACGGGATCGGGGTGAATGGGATGCGTCTCGTGAGATCCGGCCATCTCGTTCTCCTGCAAGGCGCTGACAGGCGGCACAGGTTGCATGACCCAATTCTGCTCCGGCTTTTGAGCCTGTCAGTCTGTTACTTGTCAGCTTGCGCTCCTCGATGATCCAGCAACCGTTTGATCGACGCTTTCAGCTCCGCCATGCGGACCGGCTTGTCGAAATAGGCGGCGCCGCACTTGAGCGCGGTTTCCCGCATCGCCGCATCGCCGAAGGCCGTCATGACGATGATCGGACATCCGGGCACCATCGTTCGAAGCCGCAGCACGTGATCCATGCCGCCCGCCGGCATCCGAAGATCGGTCAGAATCAGATCCGGTTTGGCGCCGCTGAGTTTCTGCATGGCCTCGTCCCCGTCGGCCGCTTCCACGACCCGGGCGCCGAGATCCCACAGCTCGTCGCAGATCAAGCTGCGCATATCCCCGTCATCTTCCACAACCAGCAGCACCGATTTCCTCTCTTGTCCCACACCGCTCTCCGTCCGGCCTGCGCCTCCCCTCATGGTTCTCTCACGCAATAATTATGCCGCCTTGAAAAAGCGAGCCGGCGGTTGCGCAGAGGGAAATTCGGCTGATCCCGCGGCTTCAGGAGGCCGCTCTGGCGAGAAACACTACAGTTGGGGCGGGAACGGCTGGCGCAGGATGCCCCACTGCTGGAGAGCGCTAATAGCTGGCAGCTAATAGCGAACTGTAGGAGGCCGGAAAAGATATCAGCTATTCGCTGCTCGCTATTTGCTGGCGGGGAGCATGATCGTGAAGGTGGTCCCCCGTCCGGGTTCGCTCTCCACCGAAATGGAGCCGCCATGCTCCTCGATGATGTTGTGCACGACCGTCAGGCCGAGGCCGGTGCCCTTTCCAGCCTCCTTGGTCGTGAAGAACGGCGTGAAGATTTTCGACAGGTCTTCGGGAGGAATCCCGTAGCCCGTATCGGCGACGACAATCTGCACGTGCCGGTCCATTCGGGCGAGTCCGATGCGCAGCGTCCCGCCATCGGGCATGGCATGGATTGCGTTGATGAACAGATTGAGCAGCATCTGGCTCATCTGATCGGGATCGGCGTGGACATGGACAGGATGCAGCGTCGTTTCGAAATCCGACTGCACCGTCACGCGTGAACGCCGGATCCTTTCCTGCAGGACTTCGATACAATCCTCGGCGATCTGTCCGATGTTGACCGGCCGCCTCTCGCTGGGCTTCCGCCGGGCGAAGGTCAGCAACTGGTTCATGATTTTGGTGATGCGCTCGACCTGCGAGACGATCGTGGCCAGTCCCTTTTTTGTCGTCTCATCCTCGGTCTTACGCATGAGCTGCTCGGCCCGGCCGATGATGACGTTCATCGGCGTGCCGATCTCATGGGCCATGCCCGAGGCCAGCATCCCCACCTCGGCCAGCCGCTCGGTCTGCCGGAGCTGATCCTCCATCCATTTGCGCTCGGAGATATCGCGCAAAATGACCGTGAAATATTTGTTCTCCCCTACGGCGATCTGTGAAATTGAGGCTTCGGCCGGGAACTCCTCCCCGTTGGCGCGGAGCCCTGTGATGGCGCCCAATCGTCCCATTTTCCGGTTCGTCGTCCCGGACTGGCCGAACGCCTTCACATGCACCGTGTGGGCTTCGCGGAACCGTTGCGGAATGAATCGGGTGATGGACCGCCCGATCGCCTCCGACGCCGGACAGCCGAACATCTTTTCCGCCGCTTTGTTGAAGAGCACGACATTCTGCCAGTCGTCCGCCGTAATGATGGCGTCCATGGCCGACTGGAGAATGCCGTTCAATTGCAGATTGGCCAGCTGCGATTCGCGGTGCAGCGCCCCGCGCTCGCCTGCCTCAGCCAACGCGCGCGCCTCCACCGCTGCTTCGCGCTCGGTCTTGAGCCGGTTGACGACCTGCTCGATCTCGCGGGTCTGAGCAGAAGGTTTTCCGGAATTCCGCCCGGACTTTGACTGAGGCCTGGCTCTTTTCTTCTTCACGTCAGGAGAAGGACTTACCGTCTTCGATCTCGCCCAGTTTTCGATAGAGGGTCTTGCGGTCGATGCCGAGCAGCTGCGCCGCCTGGTACTTGTTCCCGCCGGTCTTCTCCAGAATGCGGAGAATGTATTCCTTTTCGATCGCTTCGAGCGGCAGGGTCTTCTCGGCCGCTTCGTCGATGACCTTTCGGTCTCCGCGCGCGCCATGGATCGACTGCGGCAGATCCTCCGGCTGTACTTTCTCGCCGCACGCCAGCGTGACGGCCCGCTCGATCACATTCTCCAGTTCGCGGACATTTCCCGGCCAGCCATAGTCCATCAGCATCGCCAGGGCGGACTCGCTGATCCCCTTCACCGCTTTCCGGCTCGACTCGGCGGACTTTTTCAGAAATGCGTCCACGAGCAACGGAATGTCCTCGCGCCGCTCGTGCAGCGTGGGCATTTTGATCTCGATGACGTTCAGGCGGTAATACAGGTCCCCCCGGAATTTTTTGGCCTTCACTTCGTCGGCCAGCGAAAGGTTCGTGGCCGCGATGATCCGCACATCCACCGGCACGGACTTGGTCGAGCCGACCCTCCGGATTTCCTTTTCCTGAATGGCGCGCAGCAACTTGGCCTGGAGCATGACCGGCAGTTCGCTGATTTCGTCCAGAAAGAGCGTGCCGCCGCCGGCCTCCTCGAAGAGGCCGCGCTTGTCGCTCTTGGCGTCCGTGAAGGCGCCCTTCATGTGGCCGAACAGCTCGCTCTCGAGCAGCGCTTCCGGAATGGCCGCGCAGTTGATCGGCACGAAGGGGCCGTTTTTGCGATCGCTGTTGAAGTGGATGGCCTTGGCCGCCAATTCCTTGCCGGTGCCGGTGGCGCCGGTGATCAGCACGTTGGTCTGGCTGTCCGCCACGCGACGGATCAGATCGAAGACCGCCCGCATCGGCCTGCTCTTGCCAAGAATCTGGTGAAAGCTGAACTCCTCGCGCACGGCGCGGCGGAGCTGCTGCACTTCGCGGCACAGCAGCGCGTCGCGGAGAGCCTTCTCCACCACAAGGACCGCTTCCTCGGTTTTGATCGGCTTGGTGACGTAGTCGTAGGCGCCCTGCTTCATCGCCTCGATGGCGGATTCGACGGACCCAAACGCCGTCATGATGATGACGTTGGTGCCGGGATAATCCCGCTTGATCTCACCCAGCAATCCGAGCCCCTGCATCCCCTGCATGCGGAGATCGGTGAGGACGACGGTGTAGCCCGTGTCGGCCAGCTTTTTAAGCGCCTCTCTTCCGTTGGCGGCCACGTCCACGCGGTGGCCGCGGTCGGACAGTTCGTCCTTCAACAGGTCGCGCATGTCCGCCTCGTCGTCCACGACGAGGATGGACCCGCCAGTCTCGGGTTGCTGATGATTCGCGAGCATGGGCTACAGACTAAGACCAGAAGCAGGAACGGTCAAGGGAATGCGGAATAATAATTACGAGGGACGCGGGAGCTTGAGGGCCCAGGTCAGAAACCGGTCTTGCAGGCGGTCCGGCAACACCCTGGTCAGGAAGGCGCGCAGTTTCGCATCGGCGCCGACCAGATAGCGGGTGTTCGGACAGGAGGCCGTCAACGCATGCACGATTGCGTCAACGACGGCATCCGGTGGAACGGCCCGCTGCTCAGCCTGCTTTACCCTTTCCCGCACGCCGGCGATCGCCTGCCCATAGAGCACCTTGGCTTCCGGACTGGCGGCGGCTTCACGTTGCCTGGCATCTTCGTTGGATTTCCTCCAAAGTGGCGTGGCGATGGCGCCCGGCTCCACGATGGACACCTGAATGCCCCAAGCCTGGAGCTCGAGCCGCAGCGCGTCGGTGAGTGCTTCCAGGGCAAACTTCGACGCTGAATAAGAACCCATGAAGGGCATTGCCGAGAGACCCGCGATGGAACCCACATTGACGATGCGGCCGTGCCCCAGCCGGAGCAACGGAATGAACGCCTGTGTGACGGCCACCTGTCCGATGACGTTGACCTCCAGTTGCTTACGCAGATCGTTTAAGTCCAACACTTCGAGCGGACCGGCCACGACGATGCCGGCATTGTTCACAAGACCGGCGAGCCCGGAGGAGCCAACTGTTTCACGCACGGTCTCAACGGCCTGGGCGAGGGATGGCGTGTCCGTGACATCCAGGATGATCGGTCTCAGCCGCGGCGAGGCCTGCGCACGCAGGGCCTCGCCGTCTTGCCCGCGGCGCACGCCGGCGAAAACGCGCCAGCCCAGGCGGTCCAGCGCCAGCGCGCAGGCTGCGCCGATGCCAGTCGAGGTGCCGGTGATGACGACAGTCTGCGCGTGAGGGAAATTAGCCATAATGACAAAAAATGAGGCGGGCCCGCCGGAAGGCGAGACCCGCCTTTTTAATCACGCTTCGTTAGTGCGCCTCCTGCCGATCAGGCTTCTCGCAAGCAATGTGGCGGCTCGCACAGTTCGGCTCGCGATGGTGCTGCGCGTGCCTCTGCTTGATCTCCACCCCGTCAGCCGTGGCCGCTGCTGCATACTCGGCGATGCGCGCCTGCCCACGCTCCCGACGGGCCGCTTCGCGCTTATTGAGTTTGCCGCTGGGCACGCCCTGGTTGATCCGCTGCTGCTACTGCCGCCGGGTGTCGATGTCGGGCGTCGCGGTCCGGGCGAAGACCGGCGCAGTCAGCACCGCCGTCATCCTCGTTGCAAACACGATGCGCGTGGCCACAGTGAACGCCTCGTGTCCTGTGGTTTCCATAAATAATAGCACTACCGTACCGCCCGCGTATGAACCGGTCAAGGAAACAATGGTTCAAAATCGGGGATGACTTGCGCCCGTTCCCCCATTTATACTGCGCACCAATGTCACTCAAATCCGACCTCGCCAAATCATTTCTGACTACCCAGTCATTCAAGTGGGACAAGGACAAAGGCTTCACGCTGGCCTCCGGCGCCGTGAGCCCGTTCTACGTGGACTGCCGGGTGCTGATGGCCCATCCGGGTCCGCGTGCATTCGTAGCTCAACTGGCGTTTGAAGCCCTGCAAGGCCTGCCGGTGGACTGTATCGGCGGATTGGAAATCGGGGCCATCTCGATCGCCACGGCTATTTCGGATGAAGCTCATCGCAACAAGAAGGACTGGCGAACGTTTGTCGTCCGCAAGCAGGCCAAGGATCACGGGACGGGCAAGCTGCTTGAAGGCGCGGCGCAGCGTGGTGACAAGGCCGTCGTCGTGGACGATGTGCTAACAAGCGGGGGCTCGGTGATCAAGGCCGTGGAAGCCGCCCGCCACGCCGGGCTGACCGTCACGCATGCGCTCGTGCTCGTGGATCGTCAAGAACAGGAGGGTCGCAAGAAGGTAGAAGACCTCGGCGTAACGCTCATCAGCCTGCTGACGATCAAGGATCTCCAGCAGGCTTTCTAGCCACAGCCGTTACTTGCAGGAAAACTTGATCGCCCAACGGTTCAGCGTGATTTCCTCTGAGCCGCCGACATTGTCCTGAATTCGCCGAAGGCCCTTCGTCTCTCCTTCCTTCAGCACGTTGTAACCTTTCGGACATTTGTCCCGGATCATCTTGAGTGCGTCCCCCCGAAAGCTCGAGAGGAGCGCGCTGTCTCCTTTATAAGGATAGACAACAATCCCACCCGTCTCGGTCTCCTGAACGAACTTCACGCCCTCGGCGCAGCCAGCCAGCAGCAACAGCCCCGCCAGGGCCAGACTTGACCAGTCAGGGAACCCCCTCGTATCATGGAGACTCCTTCCGTCCATGGAGGTTTCATGAGAAGTACACGGCTCGCGTTCGCACTGATGGCGCTGGTGATGTTGGCGGCATTGCCGCAGGCGCTGGCCTATCATTCGTACCTCATCTCTGTAGAAAAGCTGAAAGCCGCGCTTGAAAAAGCGCCGGATCATCTCAACAAGGGTTTCTTTCTCATTGACGTGCGCTCGGCTAAGGAACATATCGGCGGCGTCATTCCGGGTACCGACCGCAATATCGAGTTTTCCCAGATGCGGACCCGCCACCGCGAAATCGGGGCACAGACCAACGACCACATCGTCGTCTACTGCCAGTCCGGCCACCGGAGCAACATCGCTGCGGAAACTCTGGCCGACCTCGGGTACAAGCATGTCTACAACGTCAGCGGCAGTATGAACGCGTGGGTCGAGGCCGGTTACGCGACGCAACCAGCCGGCCGCTAACCCTCACTGCCTCGGAAAGATCCCGATCACCGCGGGTAAGGGCGTGTGACTGAGCCCCTTGCCATCCACCAGCGGAGACCAGGCGGCGTCGGTGCGCGGGCCCGAGAGCGTTGAACTGATCAGCACATCCGACGAAGCCCCACCGTCCATGGCCATCGCGTGCGTCACGTCACGAAAACCGTCCCGCAGACACACGGCGAGTTCCCAGAGCGGGATCTCGCCATTCGACATGATCACGAGTATGCGGCCGGCGCGATCCTCCGCCACGACCGTCTGCTGCGCCGCCTTGCCGGACTGCCGCACCCGCGGCTTGCCCTGCCGGTCCAGCAACATCAGCGCCTGCGCCGCCTCCTGATAAGCCGGCCGCCCGGGATCGAACGCCTCAGCCTGCAGGTCGAGGACTCGCGCCTTCTTTCCCATCGGCGCAAACGGCTCGGCCACGAAGAGGCCCTGCCACTGCGCATGCTTCGCGCTTCCCGCCGACTGGCCACCGCTGTAGAGCAGCCCCATATAGGAGAAATTCTCGAGAAAGAGGCCTGCGTTGAATAGGGCGACCGCCTTCGTGCGCTGCTGCCATTCGGGCAGCGTCAGCGGCCCGTTGAGCCGTTCGTGATGGAATTGATAGACGGCGAATCGGAACCGCTCCGGATCGATCTTCAGCAGATAGAGCGGCGGCACCTGTGCGCAGGGCTTGCCCGGTGTCCAGACCGTGACGTCGAGCCCGTCGGCCAGTTTGTCCCATGCCGGTGCCTGCGCCCAGGCATGGGCCGGCAGAAAAAGGAGTGCTGCGAGCAACAGAACCTTCATCTGTTAGCACCTGTTCCTGTCGCTGCTAATTCGTACCGTCAAAATGCCCGCTGGGCCGTCGAAGCTGCGGTCTTTCGGATTAAGCGGCGTGTCGTAGGGGATTCGCTGCTGCTGGCTAGGAGCACACTGCAGCATGGGCGTGCCGAGCAGCTCGCTGCCCTCCGCCGTCCCATAGCTGCTGTTGCCGCCCGGCAGTTTCCAGGTGAGTGGGCTGTTGGCGAAAATCCCCGTGCCGTCCACTTTCAAAATCAACGGCCTCGACACGCCTGGCTCCCCGCCTAGACCCGTTCCCGACGAGCGCAGACTTTTCTGCGGCAACAGTCGGAGTGGTCATGGCGCACGCACAGATGATGGGTCCGGGTAGAAATCATTTCATGAATGTGGTTCAGACACCCCCAGCGCCGCCGCCGCTTTCTTGACCGAGCCCGGCTTCACGAAAATCAGCACGGCGAAGCGGCCCTTGCCGGCATTGACGGCATCCGCCGCTGTCACATTGATCTTGGCATCCACCAGACGTTCCAGCATGTCGGCTACCGCGCCAACCCGATCATCCCCTTGCACCACAAAACAGGCCTTCGGCCCCTGCAGCTTCCACTTGTGGTATTTGGCCACGGCCTGAAATCGCGCTGGGTCCTCAGGCACGAAATCCAACTGCGCCTTGCCGCCGCGCGGGAACCCCGAGAACGCGAGCAGGTTTACGCCAGCCCCCTTGACCGTATCGAGCCGCGCCACTGCCTCCCCCGGTTTGTTCGGCACCGCCATCTTGAAGTATTGTGCCAGCCTGATCGACTCCGCCATGGGTACCTCCCGTACAAGGATTTCGTAAACTGGTGGATTTTACCTTGATAGAACGCCCGCGAACAGAGGGGAAAATCAGTTCTTTTGCAGGCGTTTAAGTTCTTGAAAAAGCAGAGGAAGTCTTCCAATCTTCTCTTTTTGGACTGTTTAAAAACTTCCGGGAAGGCGATCGCAAGCAAAGGCCTGAGGCGTATGCCCTTCGGTTCGGGGAGGGCCTGAGCAAGCACGAACGCTGTCGGGGAGCTTGGTCAACAGCCTAGGTCAGCCACCAATGACAGGTGCGCTGAGAGCGGCATGCGGGGAGACGATTTTCGAGAACATCAGCGTGGCAGAGACAACCCAATCAATCACCGGCTGCGGGTAGACGCCCAAGATCAGCGTGCCGGCTAACCCCGCATAGATCACCGCCCGCATGGGTGCGGACACAGTCAGCGGCGAACTGTCCACCGGCTCATTGATGTACATCTTCTTCACCACCACAAGATAGTAGTACATTGAAATGACGACGTTGACGAGGCCAACAACCAGCAGCGTGTAAAGTCCCTCTTTGATCGCGGCGACGAAGATGTAGAGCTTGCCGATGAAGCCCGCGAGCGGCGGCACACCGGCCAGCGACAGCAGAAATACCAGCATGGCGAAGGCAAGGAACGGCGACCGGCGGCCCAGGCCGTTGTAATCCTCGATCTCATCGCTGTTGATCGAATTCCCGACGGCAATGACGACGGCAAACGCGCCGAGGTTCGCGAACAGATAGGTCAGCAGGTAGAATAGGATTGCGTCGCCGCCCATCTTGGTGCCGGCCGCGAGGCCGATTAGCACGTTGCCAATCTGCGCGATGCCCGAATAGGCCAGCAGCCGCTTAATGTTCTTCTGCGCGATGGCCACGATGTTGCCGTAGGTCATTGAGAGGATAGATGCCAGCACCAGCAGCAACACCCACTGCGGCTTGAACGACGCCAGCGAGATGAAGAACATCCGCAGCAGAATCGCGAAAGCCGCGCCCTTGGGCGCGATGGACAGCAACGCCGTCACCGGCGTGGGCGCGCCATGGTACGTGTCCGGAATCCAGGAATGGAACGGCGCCGCACCGATTTTGAACCCCAGCGCCGCGAAGATCAGCACCCAGCCGATGACGAGGCTCGTCGTGGCTGGCGCAGCGGCAAGATCAGAGAGCACGATCTTGCCCGTCTCGCCGTAGACGAGACTGATGCCGTAGGCCAGCAGCCCCGCCGCGAAGACGCCCAGAATGAAAAACTTCAGCCCCGCTTCGTTGGACGCCGGATTGTCGCGCAGGTAGGCAACGAGCACGTAGAAGCCAAAGGTCGAGAACTCCAGGGTGATGAAAATGGACAGCAGGTCGTTGGCCGAGGCCATGAACATCATCCCCAGGGCTGACATCAGCACGAGGAAGTAATACTCACCTTTGAAAAACTTGAAGCGCTTCACGTAGTCGACGGACGCCAGGATCACAAGGATCGTCGCAGCGACGACAAACATCTTGAAGAAGATCGCCAGCCGGTCCACGACGAACATGTGGTTGAACAGCGTGCCGGTGATACCGGCACGGTCGAACCAGACGAGGTTCCCCAGTACCGCTACCAGCCCGAGCACGCTTAGATAGGCGAGGGTCCGCTTCGAGAAGCGCGGCAGCGAGAAATCGATCGCGAGGATCACACAGAGCCAGAGGGTGAGAAACAGCTCCGGCAGCATGAGAAGCAGATCGGTGGCGCTCATCGTCAGCGCGAAGGTCACGGCTGCGGCCCTCCGGTGATCAGTGCCTGCCCTGTCTGCGAGACGACCGGCACCACCTCGATGATGCGGGCGATCAGCGGATCCACGCCAGCGCGCACCACGTCATAGAAATGGAACGGGAAGAAGAAGAACCCGACACTGCAAGCGATCATGAGCAGCAGCGGGAACCGGTCCACCAGCGACACGGCATCGTGCGAATGCGCATAGTGCTCATCCAGCGGACCGTAGAACAGCCCCCGCATCATGCGGAACAGATACCCCATCGTGAGCACGATCCCAACGACGGCGACAAACACTTGCAGCGGATACTTGTGCCAGGCGCCGACGAGGATCATGACCTCGGCGATGAAGTTGACCGTGCCGGGCATGCCGATGGAGGCCATGCAGGCAACGATGAAACAGCCGGCCACGAAGGGCATGCGGTCGACAAGCCCGCCGAGGGACGGAATGTCGCGCGTGTGCGTTTGATCGTAGACCCAGCCGGCCATGGCGAAGAGCATGCCCGTGGCCATCGCGTGGGCGAACATATAAATGACCGCGCCGCTCAGGCTGATGTAGTCCAGCGCCGCCATGCCGAGAAATACGTAGCCCATGTGGCTCGAACTGCTGTAGCCGATGACGTACTTGGTGTCCTTCGCGTAAAACGCCACCAGCCCGCCGTAGACAATGCTGAAGATGCAGAGGACCGCTGCAATCGGCATGAGTTGCCGCGTGAGGTCCGGCATGATTTCGTAGCAGATGCGGATGATCGAGAAGTGGCCCAGCTTCATCAGCACGCCCGCGTGCAGCATGGACGTGGCGGCGGGCGCCGCGGCGTGGCCGACGGGCGACCAGGAGTGCAGCGGCCAGATCGGCGCGATCGACGCGAAGCCAAAGAAAATTAGCAGCCAGATCAGCGTGCCCAACGTCCCCTCAAAATGCGCGTGTTGCTTCAGCTGCACGATGTCGAAGGTGTTCAGGCCTGAGAATTTGTAAATGAGCAGAATGCCCATCAGCGCCGCCACAGCCCAGGCGGACAGAAACAGCACGAGCTTCATCGCCGCATATTCCTTGCTGTTCCGTCCGAAGTTCAGGATGAACCGCGAGGCGTCAGGGCGCTCCCACTCGGCCGCGTTGGCCGTTTCCAGATAGGCCTTGGTGTGGCTGCCCCACATGCCCAGCAGGAGGTACATCGGAATGACGGACATTTCATAGAAGAAGTACAGGAAGAACAGGTCGAGCGACATGAAGACGCCGATCGTGGCGGCGGCCAGAATCAGCAGCCAGATGTAGAATTCCTTAGTCCGGTCCTTGATGTGCCAGGAAATGAAAATGCCCGCGAACAGCAGAACGCCGGAGGCCAGTACCAGCGGCGCGCCGATGCCGTCCACGCCAAGATAAAACGCGATACCGAGCTCCTTGGACCACTCGAACCGCTGGACGAACTGATAGCCGACCTTGGTGGCATCGAACGACAGGAACATGATCCAGGAAGCCAGGCAGCAGACGCCGGCTGAAATCGCCGCAACGAGGCGCACCTGAAGCGCCTGCCGGTTCGGGATAAAGATCAGCGTCATGGCCCCGACGAATGGCGCAAACAATATAATAAGAAGGATGGCGTCGAGCATGACTTAGATCTTGCGCCCCCCGTCCGGTCGTTCCAGCGCCGCGCGATTCCCCGGCTGCGGCGACACCGCCTTTACTTCCACCCCCCGGTCTAGCAGGCGACTTTCCAACGCCTGAATGGATCCGTTCATTATTTTGAGGAACGGCGAGGGATAGAGCCCAATCCACAAAATCATCACACAGAGCGAGACGGCGATGATCATCTCGCGCGCGTTTAGGTCCGTGATCGTGCGCGGAATCCCCGGCGACAGCGGCCCGAGCATCGCCCGCTCATAGTACCAGAGGAAATAGGCCGCGCCGAAGATCACGCCCGTCACGGCGAAGACGCCGAAGAGCCAGTAGGCTTGGAACGCGCCCAGGAGAATCAAAAACTCGCCCACGAAACCGTTCGTCCCCGGCAGGCCGATCGAGGCCATGCCAATAATCAACAGGAAGGTCGCCAGCAGCGGCACCTGCTTGGCCGCGCCACCAAAGGCCGAGAGTTCCGTGCTGTGCCGTCGGACATAGAGGAAGCCGGCGATAAAAAAGAGCCCGGCCGTGCTGAAGCCCAGATTGATCATCGTCAGGAGGCTTCCCTGTAGGCCCTGGAAGTTCAGCGCGAAGATGCCGAGCACGACAAAGCCCAAGTGGCTCACACTGCTAAAGGCCAGCAGGCGGCGAAAATCCGGCTGGATGAGTGCGACGATCGCGCCGTAGAGAATCCCGGCTAACGCCAGCGCCATGAGCACCGCCCCCACAAGACCATCGGTCGAGGCATCCGGCAACAGCGGCAGGCTGAACCGCATAAAGCCGTAGGTGCCCAGCTTAACGCCCGCCAGCATGACGGACATACCGATCGGGCCCTCCACCAGCGCGTCGGGCAGCCAGGTGTGGAACGGAAACAGCGGCGCCTTGAAGGCGAGGCCGAGGAAAATCAGCCAGAAGATCAACAGCTGCTGATCGACCGGAATGGGCACGGTCAGCAGATCAAGAAAGTCGAACGTATAGGCCGGCTGGATCGCATGCGCCACGGCCCAGTCGTGATAATTCAAGTCGAGCAGAACCACGCCGACCAGCATGAACACACTACCGAGCAGCGTGTAGAGCACGAATTTCAGCGCCGCGTACTCCCGCTCCGCCCCGCCGCCCCACAATTTGATCAGGAAATAGCTCGGGATGAGCATGAGCTCCCAGAAGACGAAGAACACAATCAGATCGAGCGACACGAAGATGCCCATCGTGGTCGTCTGGAGCGCCAGCACAGCGATGTAGTATTCCTTCACACGGACACGGACTGTGTCCCATGAGTAAAGGACGACGAGCGTCGTCAGGAAAGCCGTCACGCCGACAAAGAGCACGCTGATCCCGTCCACCGCCAGGTGGTAGTTGATGCCGAGCTCGGGAATCCAGGTCAGCCGTTCGGAGAACTGCATGGCGGGCGACTCGGACACAAAATTTCTGAAAACGACCGCGGTCAGGGCCACTTCGAACAACGCCACGCCCAAGGCCGCCTTTCGGATCAAATCCTCATCCTGTAACACCCAGATGATGAGCGCACCGATCAGCGGCAGGAAAACCAGCCAGGAGAGAATGGGAAACGCGTACGTCAGTTCCTGCATCATCTCAACGCCACTCCGAATCCCACCATGCCGGTCGTCCACCAGATGTAGGCCAAATGGACAAGGATGAAGAGGCCCGCCACAATGATCGCTGCGTAGTGATGGACCTGGCCGCTCTGCAACCGGCGCCAGGTCCGTGCGGTCAGATGATTGGCATAGCCGATGACGTTCAGGCCGGCATAGACGACGTGTTTCTCAATCCAAGTGCTGAGCCAGGCGCCCCACTCGGTCAGCTCAGCCACGCCGCGCACGAGGCCGTCGATGATCGTCTTGTCGAACCAGTCCCACGCACGTCCCAGCGCCTTGATCGGCTCGACGATCAGGAAATCGTAAATCTCATCCACATAGTATTTGTTGAGCAATGTCGCGTAGGTCGCTGGCGACTTCGCGGCCCACTGATCGGCGGTTTCCGGATCTACGCTATAGAGGTAGTGTGCAACACCCCAGCCGATCAGCGCGATGACCGTGGCGGCACCCATCAAGCCGATGATCAATTCCAGACTCCCACCATGGTCCTCCGCTACACCCGCGGCGACCGACGGATGGAGAAAATGGTGGAACCAGCCGTTCTCAGGCGGCACACCGGGGAAGCCACCACTGAGCGAGAGGCCGGCCAGTACGACCAGTGGCCCGAGCATGATCCACGGCGACTCATGAACATGCGCTTCCGTGTGGTGGTCCATCCGCGACGGGCCATAGAAGGTCAGGTACGTCAGCCGGAACATATAAAAGGAGGTCAGCAGAGCCCCGGTGGCTGCCATCGCGTAGAGCCCGTAGTGGTGATGGACGAAAGCATGGGCCATGATCTCGTCCTTACTCCAGAAGCCAGCGAAGGGAAAGATGCCCGCGATGGCCAGCGTGCCGATTAGAAAGACCGCGTGCGTCACGGGAATCTTTTTCTTCAGCCCGCCCATCTTGCGGATGTCCTGCTCACCGCCCAGCGCATGGATCACGGAGCCGGCCGACAAAAAGAGCAACGCCTTGAAGAAGGCGTGGGTCATCAGATGGAAAATCGCCGCTGTGTAGGCGCCGATGCCGCAGCCCAGGAACATGTAGCCGAGCTGGCTGACCGTCGAATAGGCCAGCACGCGCTTAATGTCGGTCTGCACAAGGCCGATCGTCGCGGCAAAGAGCGCCGTGCACCCGCCCACGACCGCAACTGTCGTCATGGCCACAGGCGCCATATCATAGAGCACGTGGTTGCGGACGATCATGTAGACGCCGGCGGTGACCATCGTGGCTGCGTGGATCAGTGCGCTGACCGGCGTGGGGCCCTCCATCGCGTCCGGCAGCCAGGTGTAGAGGGGAATCTGCGCCGATTTGCCGACCGCCCCGACGAGCAGGCAAAGTGCGATGGCCGTGGCCATCTGGGGCGACAGGGCGCCGGCCTTGGCGAAGACCTGCGTGTAGTCCAACGTGCCGAAGTTATAGAACACGAGGAAGATTGCGAGCAAGAACCCCGCGTCGCCGATCCGGTTGACCACAAAGGCCTTGGTTGCCGCCTTGGCCGCTGAGACCTTGTCGTAGTAGTAGCCGATCAGGAGGTACGAACAGAGGCCAACGCCCTCCCATCCGATGAAGAGCACCACGTAGTTGTTGCCCATCACGAGCAAGAGCATGGACACCATGAAGAGGTTCATGTAGGTGAAGAAGCGCGTAAAGCCCTCCTCGCCGTGCATGTACCCGATCGAATAAAGATGGATGAGAAAGCCGACGCCGGTCACCACCAGCAGCATGATGCAGGTGAGCGGATCGATCAAAAACGCGAGGTTGATGTTGAGATCCCCGCCAAAGATCCACCGGTAGGCTACGACTTCGTGCGCCCCACGGCCCTGCAACTGATTCGCGAAGACGGCGAGGGCGCAGGCGAAGGATAGGCCTACGGAGCCGGAGGCGAGGCGGCCCGCGACGTCGTGCGAATAGCGGCTCCCCACCAGGCCGTTGAGCAGGACGGCCACCAACGGCAATACCGGGATTGCTATGACAAGCCAGTCGTACATGTCACCACTTCAACAGATTCATTTCATCCACATTCGTGGAAATTTTTCCGCGGAAGACGACGATGATGATCGCCAGCCCCACTGCCGCCTCGCCGGCCGCGATCGCGATCACGAAGAGCGCGACGATCTGCCCGGTCATGGACTCGAGGTAATGTGAGAACGCGACGAGGTTGATGTTGGCGGCGTTGAGCATGATCTCCACCGACATCAGCACGATGATGAAGTTCCGGCGGATCAACACGCCGACCAGCCCCGTGGCGAACAGGATGGCGCTGACGGCAACGTATGCGCTTAAGGGAACCATAAAAAATTGTTATCCGCTATTCGTCCTGTGTCATACGAAAAAACAACCGGCTCGGTGCTGTCTCGTCCATCGGTCTTAACGATTGACGCGTACCGAAGAATGGATTACGCCTCATGGTCTGCTTCGACGGCCGTCGGCGTCTTGGCCAGGACGATGGCGCCGATAATCGCGCCGAGCAGGAATACGCCGACGATTTCGAACGGCAGCAGGTATTCGCTGAACATCTTGATACCGACTGCGTAGCTGTCGCCCTGCTGCAGGACGGCTGAAGCCGGCGCGTCGCCCGTGGCGCCTCCGAACGGCGACTGCAGGACCAGCAGAACCAGCTCGCTGCAGATCCCCACGCCTGCGAACAGCAGCACGGCGTACTTCGTATGCAAATACCGCTCGTCGCTCTTCAGATTCAGGAGCATGAGCACAAACAGGTAGAGCACGAGGATCGCGCCGGCGTAGACGATGACCTGGACGGCGAAGAGAAACTCCGCGTTGAGCAGGACGAAGAGGCCCGCCACGTGCAGCAGCAGCGCGAGCAGCGCGAGCCCACAATGGACGGGGTTGCGCAGGGCGACCGTGAGGACCCCCGCTAGGATGCTCACCAGGGCAAAGTAGACGAAAAAGACGAGAATCATTTGTGCCGGATCATGTCAAATGCTTGGGCGGCGGCTGCGTCGACTGCTCTACCGACTGGGGGAAGAAATACCGGTAGTCGTGGTACATTTGATCGTTCTTCTCCTGCCCGTGAGCATAGAGATACTTCTTGCCGTCTTCCAAATGCTGCTCCCCGATCTGATAGAGCCGGTTCTTGTCGAACAACAGCGTCCGCTTGTCGTGAGTCGAAAACTCGTACATCTTGGTCATGGCCAGCGCATTGACCGGGCAGGCCTCCACGCAGTAACCGCAGAACACGCACTTCGTGATGTCAATGTAGAACTCGCTCGCGTAGCGCTGAAGCGGGAGCGATTTATCCTCCGCGCTGATGACCTTGATGCAGCGCGACGGGCAGGCGGCTTCGCAGAGGTCACAGCCGACGCAGCGTTCCTTGCCGTCGTCGTAGCGTAGCAGGCCCAGGGCGCCACGGTGCGCGTCCGGGATCACCCGCTGTTCGCGCGGGTACTGGAAGGTGATCGGCTTGTGGAGCATGTGCGCAAAGGTGACCTTCATCGCGCTCCAGATTTCCGCGAAGAGGGCCGCCTCCCAGACTTTTTTTGCGAATACCACGACGCTCATAGCTCACTCCACGAGAGGCGACAGATGAAGGGTGATGGGTACGGGGACGCTGCCCCTGATTCTCCGACTTTACCTATTGCCCGGTGTCTATAGCCCATCGCCCACTTCATGCTTTTTCGATGCCGACCGCTGTTTGCTTGAAATAGGGCACCCCGGTGGCAGCGTCCACCTCGACGGCCATCAGGTCCTTGACCGGCGGATTGTTGAAATGCTCCGGATAGAAGCAGGAGCCCGGAAGCATGGCGATGTCCATTTTCACGCTCAGCACCGCCTGGCCCTTCGCCGATGCGACCCGGACACGGTCGCCGTCCTTGAGACCAAGCCGTTCCATGTCTTGCGGGCTCAGATGCAACTTCCCGGTCGCCGGCTCGATCAGCAGCAGGCCGGGCGCTTGCGTGGACAGCTTGCCCGAATGATAAAGCAACTGCCCCATCGTCAGACCAAACTGTGCGCCACCGGCATTCTGTTTCATCTCGTACCGCGCGGCCACATCCGCCTTGTAGCCGTTCGAGAGGTAGCCGTCCGGATTGACCGTCACCTTCCTGGGCTGGCCCAGATTGTAATAGCCGGGCACGAGGGTCATGATTTCATTCTGGATGTCCTGCGCCGTTTCGTATTCCATTGCCTTACAGCCGAGTCCGCTACCGATCGCCGCAAAGATGTGCCAGTCGGGAAGGCTGTCCCCCAGTGGATCCATCGTCTGCCGGATGCGCTGCACCTTCCCATCCTGGCTTGTGACCGTGCCGTTTTTTTCCGCGAAGGTGCAGGCCGGCAGGACGATATGCGCCATCTGCGCCGTCTCGGTCAGGAAAGGGTCCTGCACAATCAGCAGCTCCAGCTTCTCTAGTGCCGCCTTGACTTCCGCCGAAGCCGGCAATGTCGCCAGCGGATTTTCGCCGACCACGTAGAGCGCCTTGATCTCTCCGCTCCGGCACTTCTTGAGGATGTCCATCAGAGCCGCGCCAGTACCCTTGCCCGGCAGCGCGACATTCCACGCCTTGGCAAACTTCGTGCGGGCCTCCTCATTATCGAACGAGAGCTGTCCAGGGAGGAATTCCGGCGAGGCGCCCATATCCACAGCGCCCTGCTCGTTCGCCTCCTCGGTCACTGTGTTGAGCCCGCAGCCGGGCCGGCCCAGCTTGCCAGTCGCCCAGAGCAGATCCACAAGCGCGAGCACATGCTGATAGCCGTCCGTCCGGCGCACAATCCCCTCGCCGCAGATGATGACGGAGCGCGGGGCTTCCGCAAAAACGGTCGCGGCCTCATTGATCCGGTCCTTCGCCACGCCGGTCGCGGCGGCCACCGCATCGAGCGACACACCCGCCACCGCTTGCTTGAGCGCCGCGAGAGCTTGCACGTGCTTCCCAGTGACCTCAGTATCGATCAGGTCCTGCTCGATGACGGATTTCACGAGGCCCTTCACGAAGAGACCTTCCGTGCCAGGCTTCACTAGCAGCGGGTGGGAGGCCAGCTTGGCGAGGTTCGTATTGGCCGAATCCACCACGATGATCTGCGATTTATAGACGCGGATCGCTTCCTTGACGCGCAGACTGAACACCGGGTTGGTCTCGGTCAGGTTCGCGCCGACGACGAGGATCGCCTTGGCCCTAGTGATCTCGGCTGGACTGTTCGTCATCCGGGTCGCGCCCAGCGCATGCTGCGCCGCATGGATGAAGTTCAGATGACCGTACCGCGCACTGCTGTCCAGCCAGTTGCTGCCAATGGCTGTGCGCATCAGCTTCTGGAACAGGTAGAGCTCTTCGTTGCTGCACCGGGCCGTGATGAGGCCGGCGATGGCGTTCGACCCGTGCCGCGCCTTCACGTCCGCAAGGCGGTTCACCACCGTCTCGATCGTTTCGATCCAGGGTGATCCAGCCAGCTTCCCCCCCTGCCGCACCAGCGGCTGCGTGAGGCGTGCCTTGCTATCGATAAATTGAAACCCGAACCGGCCGCGCACGCAGAGCCCGCCGTGGCCGTTGGCCGTGTCGGACCGCTCGCCCCATTTGTTTTGCCAGGAAAGCGGTGAGGTCACGCGTACGACCTCGGTGTCCTTCGTCTCGACGTGCATTTGGCAGCCGTCACCGCAGTAGTTGCAGGTCGTCGTGGTCTTCTTCAACTGCCAGGGCTTGTAGAGGTACTTGGAGAACTTGTTCGTAATCGCGCCGACCGGGCAGACCGCAAGGCAATCGCCGCAGAATTCGCAATCCAGCGCCACGTCGCCCTTGGCCACCACCTGCGTGAAGCCGCCCTTCTTCATAAACTGGAGCGCGTCTATCATCTGCACGTCCTTGCAGATGTTGATGCACTCGCCGCACGCAATGCAGCGGTTCATGTTGAAATCCAGCACGAGGCTGCGAGTGTCCTCCGGGATCAGCTTCTGCTTGGCGTTCGGCAGGTTGGTCACGCCATGCTGGAAGGACATATCCTGTAATTCGCAGTGGCCATCCGCATCGCACACCGGGCAATCAAGCGGATGGACGGAGAGGTGCTTCTCCACCGCCTTCTTGCGAGCCTGGAACAGATCGTCGCCCTCGGTGCGGATGATCATGCCGGCTGTGGCCTTGGCCGTGCAGGAACGCACCGGCGCCTTTTTACCTTCCTGTATTACAAGGCACATACCACAGGAGCCAAAGGGATCGAAGGTGTAGTGGTAGCACATGGCTGGGATGATCTTGCCTGTGCTCGCGATCACGTCGTAGAGCGATACCCCGTCCCTGGCCGTGACGGTCGTGCCGTCGATCATCAGTTCGATCGACGCCGCTTCGACTTCAGGATTGGTGGCCGGCTTGAGACCCATAGTTCCTCGAAATTATGAAATGTGAAGTTTAATGCTGACTGAATGAAGCTGTCTTTTCATTTACCCTTGCCTATCGGTCGCACTCCCCCATCACAATGTCGTAGGTACCGAAGATCGTCACGGCGTCCGCGATCATGTAACCACGCGACATGTGATCAAAGGCGCCCATGTGAATGAACGAGGGCGAGCGGATCTTCAGCCGGTACGGCTTTCCGCCGCCCGTACTCACGATGTAAAAGCCGAGTTCGCCCTTGTGCGCCTCGGTCCCGCAATAAATCTCTCCCGGAGGGGCATCGAACCCCCGCGAGAACAGCTTAAACTGCTGGATCATGGATTCCAGATTGGTGAAGACGCGGTTCTTCGGCGGCAGCGTCACGCTGGGCGCATCGGCCATGATCGGGCCATCCTGCATCTGCTCGAGACACTGCCTGACGATCTTCACGCTCTCGTAGAGCTCCATTACGCGGATCCAGTACCGGTCGTAGGTATCGCCATTTTTACCGACCGGCACATTGAAGTCGCATTTGCCGTAGGCCGCGTAGGGCTCGTACTTCCGGAGATCGTAATCGACGCCCGAGCCGCGCAGCGTAGGCCCGCTGAGTCCGAAGCTCAGGGCGTCCTCTGCCGAGATCACCGCCACGCCCTTGGTGCGCGCGAGCCAGATACGGTTTTTTTCAAGAAAGACCTGGTACTCGTCAATTTTGGGCGGGAAGTAGTCGAGAAACGCCTTGAGCTTAGCGAGGAGGGAGGGCGTCAAGTCGCGTTCGACGCCGCCGATCCGGTACCAGCTCGTCGTCAGGCGTGCACCGCAGAGCTCATCGAACCAGTCGAGCAGAATTTCGCGGTCGCGGAACGTGTAGAAGAAAACCGTCATCGCGCCAATGTCGAGCGCCTGCGTCCCCAGCCAGAATTGATGGCCGATGATCCGCTGCACTTCCGCCACGATCGTCCGCAGATACTCAGCCCGCTCCGGCACGGTGATGTTCATGAGCTTTTCGACGGCGCGGCAGTAGGCGAAGTTGTTATACATTGCGCAGACATAGTCGAGGCGGTCCGTGTGGGGGATGAACTGATGGTAAGTGCCCTCTTCCGCCAGCTTCTCGACGCCGCGGTGCAGATAACCCATCACCGGCGTGGATTTCACCAGCCGCTCGCCTTCCAACTCAAGAATTACTTTCAACACACCGTGCGTGCTTGGGTGCTGCGGCCCCATGTTGAGCAGCAGCTCCTCCGTCCGCTGGAGCGGTAGCATGGCGGTCTCCGGATGTTCCGGATCCACCTTGTAGACGGTCTCTCGTTGATCTTCGAATTTCATAATTCCCGGCTACCCACGAGCAGCTGCTGGCTATCGGCTATTTGCCATGAGCTATTTGCTCTCATTCAAAAATTCGAAGGTGTCTCGCCAGCCCTTGCCCTGGAGCGGGAAATCCTTCCGGAGGGGGTAGCCCTCCGTATAATCATCGGGCATGAGGATGCGGCGCAGGTCGGGATGGTTCCGGAAGCGGATACCCATCATGTCGTAGACTTCGCGCTCCATGAAGTCGGCGCCGTGCCAGACGTCCGTCAACGAATTCACCACGCAGTCCGATTCGGGCACGCGGGTTTTAAGCCGGATGCGGTGCCGCTTGCGGATCGAGGCGACTTCCCACACGACTTCAAACCGCTCCTCATCGTCCGGCCAATCCACTGAGCTGACGTGTACCATGTAATCGCAGTCGATGTTCGGATCGTCGCGCAGCAGGCGGGCAACAGCATGCACCGCGTCCCGCTTCACCGTCACGGCCAGGTCGCCGCGCCACTCCGTGGCGCCGACAAAGGCATTCGGAAAATCGTGCTCGATGCGTTCAGCTATTGCGTGCATACGACCAAATGTTGAATTGTGCGTGTAAAATTTTTAAACTCCGCCCAACTGCTTTCTATAACTTAACATCCACAATTCACCATTAGTAGACATTACATTTTTACGGCGTCCGGCTGTTTGGTGAACACCCGCTTCTGCATGATGCGTTCCTGCAATTTGAGAATTCCGTCGAAGAGCGCCTCCGGGGTCGGCGGACAGCCCGGCACGTAGATGTCCACCGGCACGAACCGGTCCACGCCCTGCACCACGCTGTAGCTGTCATAGATGTTGCCGGAGGTCGCACAGGACCCCATTGCGATAACGTACTTGGGCTCAGGCATCTGGTCGTAGATCTTCCGGATCACCGGCGCCATGCGGCGGCAGACCGTGCCGGCCACGATCATGAGGTCCGACTGCCGGGGCGAGGCGCGAAAGACGCCGGCGCCATAGCGGTCCATGTCGTAGCGCGAGGAGACGGCTGCGATCATTTCAATGGCGCAGCAGGCCAGTCCGAACGTCATTGGCCAGAGCGACCCCTTGCGCGCCCAGTTGACGGCGCGCTCTACAGTGGTCGTGATGACGTCGATGTCTCCGTCCTTCTCGTGCCGGCCAAGCTGAATCAGTCCCATATCGTAACCTCTAACGATCTACTCCGAATGCTGCCACATGCAGTAGCCCACTCTTCCGTTCATCGCTCATACTTCGTCATTCACACTTGTACATACCCGCCGCTCAGTCCCACTCCAATGCCCCCTTCTTCCACGCGTAGACGTAGGCAACGACGAAGAGCGCGATAAAGATCAGCATTTCGATCAAGCCGATGACCCCGAGCTTGAAGAAGGTCACCGCCCAGGGATAGAGAAAAATGACTTCGATATCAAAGATCACAAACAGCATAGCGAAGATATAGTACCGGACAGGGAACGGCATGCGGGCGTCTGAGAAGGGCTCGCTGCCGCATTCATAGGCGCTGAGCTTTTCTGCTTCCGGGTATTTCGGCTGGACAAAGTAACTGAGCACCAGCGTGACGACGCCAAACGCCAGCGCAATGCCAATGAACAGGAGGACCGGAAAGTACCGCCCCAAATAATCCAGGAGTTGCTCAGCTCCGGTCATGTGATCTAACCCCCTGAAATTCTGAGAGTAAGGAGGGCATGGTAGTCGAATTTTTCAAGACAAATCAAGCGCTCAAATGGCCTAGTGCCTCTCAGCCCCGAAAGCCCCACGGCTCTTTTGCAAATCTCGAAGCTCTTGTTATTTCAATGGAACTCAGGAGGGAAAAACCACCCTCGGCCCGCTCGACAAATCTGCTCGGCACAGATGGCTTAGGGCGCTTTTCGCATGCGGTCGGACGGCATTTTGAGATCGGTCGATTTCACGGACCGCCGCGCTTCCCACTCAGCCGTCAGCGGCGAGAGCGCCTTGGCTTTTTTGCGCCGGTGGATTTGCGTGTCGATCCGCCGCGGGCGGGCGTCTGGCGACGACGTATTGCCGGGTTGCGATCGCTGGGCACGATCCATGATGCACCCTAACACAGGACGGAGACATCCTTCAAACATGTCAATTTCAGAGGCTTTTTCTGGCAATGAGTCGCGTTTTCGTTGTGCCGGCAGGTTCCTGTGGGGGTAGGTGTTATGACAAAAATCAAGACGGTTGGTGCGGCGGTGCGCGGGGGCTGTGGTGCGCTGTCACCATCACAACAGACCTTCCTGCCACGGGCAAACCCGACCCACCGATGCCCGGCACCGTGGGCGCGGTGATCGTTTTGCCGTCAAGCACAGGCTTCAAAGACACCAGACTGCCGATCCCCCGCTGTCCGCCGTTGACCGCCAGGAGTCCCTCTTCAAAGCCAGGGCCCAGACCGCCCCGGCCAGCATGCTGCCGGGTGGGGACCTTTCCGATTTCAGAACGTCCTGCTAAGTCGTTCGTTCGATTTTCATCGCCCCACGCCCCTGCCACGCCCCGTAGGAATTCACCGCCGATCCGGTCTAGAATGGCGCATGTCTGTACCCCGTTTTGCCGACGTGATTGTTCCCCGCCACCTGCATCGCATCTTCACCTATGGCATCCCGGACACTCTGCGCCGGTCGGTGCACATCGGCAGCCTCGTACAGGTGCCGCTGGGCGCCAGCACTGTGCCCGGCGTCGTAGTCGCGTTCCCAGCTGAGCCTCCGAAGTTTTTCGCGCAAGCTCGCACGACACCACTCCACTTGCGCGACATCCTGGCATCAGAGGAAACAGCCGCCGCCGGCATCACACCCGATCTGCTCGACCTGTCCCGAAACGTCGCGGATTACTATCTCGCGCCATGGGGCCAGTGCCTGCGGCTGATTTTCCCGGCGCTCGCTGCCCCGTCAAAACCGGCGCGTAGGAGCCGGAAGGCCGCAGCGAAAACCGAACGGCCGCCACTGCGTCCCGAGACGCCCCCGCTCCCCGCTACCCCCGTACCATCGTGGTGGCCGCAGTTCGAGCAGGCACTAGCTGAGCATCGCCACGAGACATTTCTGATCGAAGGCCCGCTCGCCTCACGCTGGGCCGTCCTGCTGGATGCCACCAGAGCCGCCCTGGCGGCCGGAACGACGGTCCTGATCGTGTCGCCGGAAATCCGCCGCGCGGCAGCGCTCGCGGCGCTCGGCAGCGCCTGCTGGCCGGAACGCGTGGTGCTTCTGCATAGCGAGTTGCGACCCGACGAACGCGCGCGCCGATGGGAACGCATCGGACGCGGGGAGGCCGACGTGGTCGTCGGCACGCGGTCGGCCGTCTTTGCGCCGTTGCGCGCTCCCGGATTGATCTGCGTGGACGAGGAGGAGGCGTCTGGGCTGAAGGAGGAACCGGAACCTCACTACCACGCCCGCGCTGTGGCCGCGATGCGTGCCGCGCGGCATCACGCAATTCTGCTCCTAGGCACGGCCCATCCATCAATTGAAACGCGGGAGAGCGTCGGCACACACACGACGCATTCGATCCAGACCGCGCCGCAGACGCACACCCTCACGCCGGCACGGCAGGCTGCGGTCCATCTCGTAGATCTGCGCCAGATGCCACCGCGCACGCTGCTCTCGGAGGCGATGCTAACCGGTCTGCGCGCAGCAATGGCAGACGGATCGGGCGCCATCCTTTTTGCCAACCGCAAAGGATTCGCCGCTGCCCTGCACTGCCGGGACTGCGGCGCCGCCCCCGCCTGTGCCCACTGCACCGTGCCACTGACGCTTTATCGAAACGCATCCCGGCTGGCCTGCCGCTACTGCGGCGCTACGCAGAGCGTACCGGACACCTGCCCGTCCTGTCATTCGCCGCGCATCGAACCGGTGGGCACGGGCACGGAACGGCTGGAGGAGGAACTCCGGCGGCTGCTTCCCGGGGCGCGCATCGGACGGCTTGACCGCGAAACGGCGCGCACGGCTGAACAGGTTGCCACTCTGCGCCGCAGCCTGACCGACAAACAACTCGATATCGTGATTGGCACGCAACTGCTCTTTCAGGATCTGCCGATGCCGCTGGTCGGCTGTGTCGGCATTCCCTATGCCGACGCAGGCCTGCACCGGCCGGATTTCCGCTCAGCGGAACGGACCTATCAGATGCTGCGCGACGCAGTCGGATTGGCGCATCCGGATGGACAGGTCATTCTCCAGACCGCCCTGCCCGACCATCACGCGATCGCCGCGATCGCGCACAACGACCCAGAGAAATTTTACGGGCAGGAACTCTCGTTCCGGCAAGCCCTAGGCTATCCGCCGTTCGGACAGTTGATTAGTTTGCGCGTGTCGGGGAAAACGGATGCTGCCGTCAAAACCGCTGCGGAAAGTTGGGCATCGGCATTGAAGGCTCACGCCAACAAATCATCCGGCGCTCTGATCGTGCTCGGTCCCATTCCAGCATCGGTCGAGCGGATCCGCGGCCGTTACCGCTGGCAGATTCTGGTCAAATCCTCCAGCGGCGATTTGGCACGAACGAGTGTGAGGGCGACGCTGGACAAGATGGAAGCAGAGAAAGCACACCGTGGACTGAAATTTGACGTGGATGTGGACCCCATCGAGATTGGCTAGCGTGTCTTTGGGGCCGGCTTGTTCTGAACCGGAGCAACCGCCTCGCCCTCCTGCCGTTGCACCCGCCGAAAAAGCCCCCACGCGAAACTGATCCAGAAGACCGCAGCAAAGAGACCCGTCACCACTGCCCCCAGAATTTCCCCCATCTGCTGGTCGTCTGGCTGCTGGGTGACGCGGCCGATCCGCACCATCGTCACGATCGGCCACGCGAGGCTGTCGAGCCCCACGAGCAGCGAGGCCCAGGCCCAGAGGCGGCCGAGCGTCGTCCCCTGCCAGACGAGCAACCCCGCCACTGCCAGCGCAACAGCAACCAACCCTTCGATCGGTGTACTGCCCACCGCCAGCCAGAAGCCGACCGTGACGGCAAGCGCGCCAAGCACCGCATGAATTTCAGTATTTTTCATGACTGAATTTACTTCGAAGACGGAGCAGGAGTGTGCCGTTTCGATCGGCTCTCTGTCAATTCAACATTCCGCATGGATCATCGAACCTTTGAGCAGAGTTGTTTTTATCTGAACGGTCCAGTATCGTCCGGCACCATGGACCTGCCGTCCCTGCTTCTGAATTTGATCGCCGTCTATGTCTCGGCCCGCCTGTTCGGCGAACTGGCGGCGCGGCTGGGGCAACCGGCCGTGCTGGGCGAACTGCTGGCCGGCGTGCTCGTCGGTGGCAGCCTGCTCGGCTGGGTGGAGGCAACACCGACGCTCAAATTGCTCGGCGACATCGGCGTGCTCCTGCTGCTCTTTGAGGTCGGGCTCGAATCGGACCTCGCAGCCTTCCTCAAGGCCGGCCCCTCGGCTGGCACCGTGGCCGTTGTCGGCGTGTTTGTGCCATTCGGATTGACCTACGCCCTGGCGCGCGCACTGGCACTGCCGCACTTCCAGGCCCTGTTTCTCGGCGCGACGATGACCGCAACGAGTGTGGCGATTTCCGTCCGCACCCTGGCCGACCTAGGGCGGTTGAAAAGCGTGGACGGCGCGATCATTCTGGGCGCGGCCGTGTTGGACGACATTCTGGGAATGATCCTGTTGTCGGTCATGCTCGATCTGGCGGCCCACGGCTCGGTGTCGTGGCTTGGCGTCGCGCAGACCGCGGGACTCGCCTGCCTCCTGCTGGGCGCATCCGTCGCCGTCGGCGTGCACTACGCGCACTGGTTCAGCCGCCTGCTAGATCGCATGCAGACGCGCGGCAGTCTGGTCATTTCCTCGTTGCTCTTCGCCCTTGGCCTCGGCTACGGCGCACACCTGCTGCATCTGGCGCCGCTGATCGGCGCCTTTGCCGCCGGCCTCGTCCTGGCACGCACCGGCCACCGCGAGCAGATCACCACCGCCATCAAACCAGTAGCCGACGTCTTCGTGCCCGTGTTCTTCGTGCTGATCGGCGCGGCCGTGGATCTGAGCCGCCTGAATCCATTCGTGCTAGAAAACTGGCCGTCGCTGGCGCTGGCGGGAGGACTGACGGGAGCGGCCATTGCGGGCAAGCTGGCCGCAGGGCTAGGCGCGTGGGGACCGGGCGTCCGCCGGTGGATCGTGGGGGCCGGCATGGTGCCGGGCGGCGAAGTCGTACTGATCTTCGCGGGGGCCGGTCTCGCGCAGGCCGTCTTCTCGACGGCGGAATACGGGGCCGTGGTCGTGTCGGTTACGCTCACAAGCCTGGCCTCTCCCCTGCTGCTGAAACGGCTCTCGAAGCCCGCCTGACGGGCGGGGGGCCATGCGGTTGACGTTCGAACTTGTGGCCGCGTAGTCAGTAGACAGGCGGGGCCGGTCGCTGCTCGATCTTGTGACCTGCTTAAAAGGCATTCACGCCAAGAGGTTCACCCGATATCCTCCATCAGCAGGGGCTCGATACCACCTCTCCGCTGAGGGAAATGATTTTTGAGATCAAGGAAGGTCTTCGCCCAATTCGAGCGAACCATTAGTGTTGAGCGCGTGAAGACCGGGCTAAAGCGGGCCACAGTCGAAGGCAAGAAACCGGGAGCGCCCCGTGTGGGGGGCAAAGGGTTGGTGCCGAAGGCGGGACTTGAACCCGCACGGCTTGCGCCACACGCCCCTCAAACGTGCGTGTCTGCCATTCCACCACTTCGGCACTGGTGCGGATTATAGCCTCCCCCTGCCTTGTCATTCAACGGATCGTTCGTTAGAATCCGGCCACGCGACACCATGTCCAATCCGTCCACCCATGGCTCCGGTTCGACTGCTGCCCCCTGCCGCATCGGCGCGTTTTTCGACGTGGACAATACGCTGATTCCCGGTCCCGCGCTCGAGGTCCGCTTCTTCCGTCATCTCTACAAGCAGGGCCTCGTGGGCCTAGGCGACATGCTCAAGAGCGTGGGCTATCTGCTCCAGCACCTGCCGACGATCTCCCTGCATCCGCTACGCGAACGCAAACTCTATCTAGAAGGGAAGCGCCCGGAAATGATCGAGCCGCTGGCCGACGCGTTCATCCAGCAGGAGCTCCGTCCGCTCGTCTCCCGAGCCGCAATGGCGCGGCTGGAGGAGCACCAGCGCAACAAGCATCTGGTCGTCTTCATCACCGGCTGTCCGGAATTTCTGATCCGTCCGCTCGCCAAACCACTGGGGGTGGAAACCATCTTCTGCGCGCAACCGGATCTGGACGAGACTGGCGCCTACACGGGCCATTTGACCCTGCCCCTCCCCTATGGCGCGGGGAAGCGTGCACTGGTCGAGGAGTTTGCGCACGCGCAGGGGCTAAATCTCAAAGACTGCCATGCCTATGGGGACAGCCCGGGCGACGAGGAGATTTTGCTGGCCGTGGGCCATCCGCTCGTCGTCAATCCGATCCGCGGTATGTACGCGATCGCAAACAAATACCACTGGCCGGTCGTGAAATGGGAGTGACCCCACCGATGAAGTATGAAGGCAGAACGAGGAACGAAGAAACTGGCGTCTTTGTTCTTGAACGCCTGATTTCCCTCCCCGGACATTTCATTGCTCATCGTTCATACTTGGATTGTTTATGCGCGTGACGGAAATCTTCCACAGCATCCAGGGCGAATCAACCTTTGCCGGGCAGCCCTGTGCCTTTGTACGGCTCACCGGCTGCCCGCTCCGCTGCTCCTGGTGCGACAGCGAATACACGTTTTACGGCGGTACGGAGATGGCGCTGGACGAGGTCCTCGCGAAGGTTCGTTTGTTCGGCTGCCGTTTGGTGGAAGTGACGGGCGGCGAGCCGCTGCATCAGGCGGAAGCGTTCCCGCTGATCGCGCGGCTCTGCGACGAGGGCTACGCGGTGCTGGTCGAAACCAGCGGCGCCATCGACATCTCGCCGGTGGATGCCCGCGCCCGTATTATTATGGATGTGAAATGCCCCGGTAGCGGCATGATGGACCGGATGGACTGGCAGAATCTGGACCGTATCGCCGGCAAGGACGAAATCAAGTTCGTCCTCAAGGATCGCGTGGATTACGACTTTTCCAAAACGATCGTCGGCCGGTACCAGCTGACCGATCGCTGCCCGGTTCTCTTCAGTCCCTCGTTCGGCGAACTGGACCCACGCCAGCTCTCCGAATGGGTGCTGGCCGACAAACTGCCGGTACGTGTCCAGCTCCAATTGCACAAACTGATCTGGGATCCGCAGACACGCGGCGTGTGAACAGGCGTCTATTGAAGGAGACTCAATGAATGTTACGGTGAAGCAGGGAAAGATTGAACGGGAACCGGCGGAGGTATTGGTCCTCACTCATTTCGACGGCGATGGCCTGAACGACCAAGCCGGCGTCGTGGACCGTGCCCTCAGCGGTCAACTGCGGAAGCTGCTCACAAGCGGCGAGTTCAAGGGTAAGCTGAATCAGGCGGTGCTGCTCCATACATCGGGCAAGGTGCCGGCGAAACGCGTGCTGCTCGTCGGGCTCGGCAAAAAGAAGGCCGCGCGGGTAGATTACATCCGGCAGGCCATGGGCACCGCGGTCAAGCGCGTGCGGCAGACCGGCGCTACGTCGTTCGTCACGTGCCTGCACGGCGAGGACCTGTCAAAGACGACCACCATCGAGCTGGCCCAGGCGCTTGTCGAGGGCGCGATCCTCGGCACTTACCAGTTCACGGAGTACCTGAGCGAGAAGAACGCCGTCGACAAGCAGGTGGCGCGTCTGACGCTGCTCGCCACCAACACCCGGCAACTGGCCGATCTCAAGGAAGGCGCGCGGCGCGGAACAGCCACCGCCGAGGCGGCGATGTTCGTACGCGATCTCTGCAACCATCCCTCAAACGTTATGACGCCGTCGCGCGTCGCGCTGGAAGCCAAGACGATCGGCCATGAACGCGGCGTGCGGGTCAAAGTATTGGAGCGCGCGCAGGTGGAGCGGCTGGGCATGGGGGCCTTCCTCGGTGTCGCACGCGGTAGCCACGAGCCGCCGAAGTTCATCATCCTCGAGTACCACGGGGCGCGCCGGAGCACCAAGCCGGTCGTGATCGTTGGCAAGACGATCACCTTCGACACGGGCGGCATCTCGCTCAAGCCGGCTGAAAACATGGAGCAGATGAAGGCAGACATGACCGGCGGCGCTGAGGTGCTGGCCACCGTGCGGGCCGCCGCGCGGCTGCGCCTGCCGATTCATCTTGTCGGCATCCTGCCCGCCACGGAAAACATGCCAGGCGGCCGCGCGATCAAGCCCGGCGACATTCTCAAAAGCCTCTCCGGCAAAACCATCGAGGTGCAGAATACCGATGCTGAGGGTCGGCTGATCCTGGCCGACGGCCTGTCCTACGCCGCGCGCCTGAAACCGGACGTGGTCATCGACATCGCCACGCTCACCGGCGCCTGCATCGTGGCGCTGGGCCAATTTGCCATCGGCATGTTCGGCAACGACGACGATCTCAAGCGCGCCGTGCGGGACTCCGGGCTCAAAGCCGGTGAGCGGGTCTGGGAAATGCCGCTATGGGACGACTATTTCGAGCAGCTCAAGAGCGACGTGGCCGACATGCGCAACATCGGTGGCCGGGGCGGCGGTATGATCACGGCCGCACTGTTCCTGAGCAAATTCATCGGCAACCATTCCTGGGTGCACTTGGACATTGCCAGCACCGACTGGAGCGAGCGCGAGCGGGCGTACATTCCGAAAGGCCCAACGGGGATCGGGACGCGGTTGCTGATTCAATATTTGATCGATCGTAGTCTGTAGCCACTTACCCTGCATCGGGCGCGCGTGGATTTACGAGAGCAGGTCGGCCAACTCTTCATGCTCGGTTTCGACGGGACATCCGTCTCGTTGGAATGGGCCGCTCTGCAGGCCCAGTACAAGCCCGGCGGAATGATCCTCTTTTCGCGGAACCTCGAGCACGCCCCGCAGATCATCGAACTGACCAACGGCCTGCAGGCGCGCTCGCCACACTTTCCCCTCCTCATCGCCATCGACCAGGAAGGCGGCCGCGTCTCGCGCCTGCCGAAGGGTTTCACGATCTTTCCCCCCTGTGGCCTCATCGGCGCCTGCCGCTCGGAGGAACTGGCCTATGCCGCTGCCGCGGTGACGGCCGCTGAGTTGCGCGCGGTCGGTATCAACATGAACATGTCGCCGGTACTAGACATCCACAGCAACCCGGACAATCCGATCATCGGCGACCGCGCCTACGGGACCGATCCGGAGGCGGTGGCTGAACTGGGCGTAGCAGCCGTGCGCGGTCTGCAGGGCAAGGGCGTCGTCGCCTGCGGCAAGCATTTCCCAGGCCATGGCGACACCAGCAAGGACTCGCACAAGGAGCTGCCGGTCGTCGAAACGTCGCTGGAGGGGCTGCGCGCGCGCGAGCTGGTCCCGTTTCAGTACGCGATCCTCAACGGCCTCACGACGATCATGACGGCGCACGTGGTCTATCCGGCGTTGGATGCGCACCGCCCGGCGACGCTCTCTCCGACGATCCTCACCAGCCTGCTCCGTGAACAACTGGGCTTCGCGGGTGTCATCGTGAGCGATGATCTGGAAATGCATGCAATCAGCGACCACCAGGACGTCGGCAAAGCCGCGGTCCAGGCGATCCTGGCCGGTGCGGATTTATTATTGGTCTGCCAGGATCGCACCAAAGCCGTGTCCGCGATGGAAGCCGTCCACGCCGCCGTTGAGACCGGCACCATCACACACGAGCGGCTCGCGGCATCCGTTCAGCGGATCGGCGCGGTGAAACGGCGTTTCCTGCGCTCTCACGTGCCGGCCGATCCCGGCATCGCGCAGCTCATCGTCGGCTGCCGCACCCACCAGTTGCTGCTTGATACGATCACGCGTACGCACGCCCGGCTCTCCAGAGCGCAGGCCTAATGAATCACCGGAATGACCTCCCGCCTGCCGGCCCCAAGGAACTCTGGGCCTGGTGCCTGTACGATTTTGCCAATTCGTCGTTCACCACGCTTATCATCACCGTCGCTTATAGCGTCTATTTCGTCCAGGTCGTTGCCAAGGATCTCGGCGATGCAACGGCGGAGCGCCTCTGGTTCTGGGGCTATGCGATTTCGATGCTTGCGGTGGCCTTGCTCGCCCCTCCAGTAGGCGCGCTGGCTGACGCGCGGGCAATCAAGAAGCCGCTGCTCATTCTCTCGACGCTGATCTGCGTCGTCTGCACGGCTCTGCTGTTTTTTGTCGAGCGCGGCGATGTGTGGCTGGGCCTGTTGCTGTTGGCACTGGCCAACCTCGCTTTCGAACTGGGCTTTCTCTTTTGCAGCGCCTTTCTGGTGGAAATCACGACACCGGCCATGATGGGACGGATCTCCGGTTACGGCTGGGGGCTTGGCTATGTGGGCGGACTGCTGTCGCTCGCACTGGCCTACCCGTTCATTGTCGGCGGATTCGCTGAGGAGAATCTCGCGTTGTATCGGACGAGCTTCGCGCTGACCGCGGGGTTCTTTCTCGTGACGTCGCTGCCGACGCTCCTCTGGCTGCGAGAGCGCGCCGTTCCGCACCTGTCGAGCGGCGCCTCGGCTTGGCGCGATACCTTTGGCCGGCTGACTGAAACGGCTAGGGGCCTCTCGCAGTTTCGTGACCTCTCGAGATTTCTCATCGCTTATTTGATCTACACGGATGCGATCAGCACGGTGATCGTCGCCTCTGCGATTTTCGCCAATAAAGTCCTGGACTTTGCTCCGGGCGATCTGATTATCTACTTTCTTATCACGCAGATTGCAGCAGGACTGGGTTCGGTGGGATTCGGTCAACTGGCCGATCGTATTGGATCTGCACGCACGATCAGCGTCACGCTAGTGATCTGGATCGCGGTGGTTGCGGCGGCGGCAGCCGTGCAGACGCGGGACCAATTTTATGCGATTGGCCTCGTGGCGGGCGCCGTGCTCGGCGCCAATCAGGCGACCAGCCGGGCCCTGATCGGACGCTTCGTGCCGGTCGGCAAGCAGGGCGAACTGTTCGGCTTCTTCACCGTCACGGGAAAATTTGCTGCAGTCCTTGGTCCAATCGTCTACGGCGAAGTAGCGGCGAGGACTGGCAGTCAGCGCTGGGCGGTGCTCGCGATGGCGCTGTTCTTGCTAATCGGCTTGGCAATTTTTGCTCAGGTGGACGAGCGCCGCGGACTTGAAACTGCGGGACACGCATAGGACATCATGGCGGTCAAAAAAGGCGACCTGATCGACGAGCACAAGCGGCATCCGGACAGTTGCGGCCTGATCATCAAGGTCATGGCCGGCGGCGAAGGATTCGAAAAGGTGCTCTGCTGCGATCACGAGCTGACGGAAGCGGACATCGTAGCGGATGTCGGCTCCCCGCTTGGACGGAAAAAGGGCTCCCTCCCCGTCTCAGTGATTCTAGACGAGAAAAAGCTCTACCCGGATTCCTGCGGGCTGCGCGTGATGATCATCGATGGTGGGGCGGGATTCAAGGAAATCCGCTGCTGCGGCCATTCGCTGAAGATGAGTTCGATGCGCGAGTTGAAATTTGGGCAGCTGCGCGGCCCGGGCTCGGACCAACAGACGACGGGACAGCAAGGCAACGCCTGACACGACGAAGGGAGGCCGCCAATGCAGAACCGGAGCGATTTCATCAAGCAAGTCCTGTCCGGCATGGAATCGCTGGACCGGTGGGGCTATATCACGGCCGGTATCAGCCTGCTGATCCTGGGCATGCTGGTCTTCGTGCACAGCTGGTTCACCTTCGTGACGACGGCCATGGCCAAGGCCACGTTGCTCCCCGCCGGCCTGCAACTGCTCAACGATCTGCTGCTGGTCATCATCATTCTGGAGCTGTTCCGCACGGTTGTCCGCTTCCTGCAAACTGAGGTACTGACGATAGAGCCCTATCTCGCCGTGGGCATCATCGCCTGCACGCGGCGCATCCTGACCGCCAGCGCGGAACTGTCGCACCTGCCCGCGATCACGGACGTGGAATTCAACCGCTACATCTGGGACGTGGGCCTCAACGTGGTGGTGATCCTGGTTCTGATCGTCGCCGTCTATATCGTGGGCTGCCGCAAAGGACAATCCGCATCCGCCACGTCCTGACGCTATTCGGGCAAGGGCTGCCCCTTCGTCTCCGGCGCGAAAGGTAGGACGAGCAGGCCCACCGCATAAATCAGCCCCACCGCGCTCACGGCCGCGCCGACGCTCCCCAACACCGCCGTCAGCGTGCCGGTCAGAAACGGTCCGACTGAGGCGAAGACTCTCCCCGCGTTGAAGCAGAATCCCGCACCGGTCGCACGCAGGCGCGTGGGGTACAGTTCCGGCAGATAGATCGGGAAGCCGCTGAAGATCCCGTTATTGAAGAAGCCCAGCACTGGCAGCAGCATGAGTACGTGCGCAAACTCGCGCGGCGTGAGAAACGTGATCGGCAGCATGACGAGGCTGCCCGCGCACATAAGAGCGAATATCGGCTTGCGGCCGAACCGGTCGGCCAGCGGTCCGAACAGGAGATAGCCCCACACCGCACCGGCATTGAGCGCCATGATGGCGTAACTGACGTGGGCCGAAATGTCCTCCTTGCTCAGTCCCTGTAAATCCGGCATCGTACCGACGAGCGTGGGCGTCCAGTTCGTCGAGCCCCAGAGACCGAAGACTGCCACAAAGGCCAGTGTCGAGCCGACGAGCGTCGGGCGGCGCAGGTTGCCCTTGAAGAGCTCGCCTACTTTTTCGAACGGTCCCTGCCCGCCCGCCAGTTCCCGTTCACGCGCGCGGGCCCACTTCTCCGGTTCTTTGACCCAGAGCCGGACCAACAGCGCGACAACCGCCGGCACGACGCCAACGAGGAACAACGCGCGCCAGCCGTAGCCACGCAACAGCAGGTTGAACAGCGCCGCGAGAAAAAATCCTGCAGCCCAGGCCGATTGCAGCAGGCCAGCCGCCTTCGCACGTTTGTCTTCCGGCCAGATCTCCGCGACCAGCGCCGCGCCGGCCGCCCATTCCCCGCCGATGCCTAACGCCGTGAGAAACCGGTAGAGGGCCAACTGCCACCAGGTCTGCGACAGGGCCGCCAGACCGGTGAAGGCTGCGTAGATAAGAATCGTGACCATGAGCGTTTTCGTTCGACCGAAACGGTCCGCCGCAATGCCGAAGAGCACGCCGCCGATCGCCCAGCCGATGAGAAATACGGAAAAGATGAGGCCGCCGTACCAGCCGATTTCCGCAGCCGAGGCGCCCGGCAGCAGATCGTGTAGTGCCGGATGGAGGACGATCGCATAGATCGTCGCATCCATCGAATCGAAGACCCAGCCCAGCCAGGCCACGAAAAGCACGAGCCACTGGTAGGGCGTCACGCCCTCGCGCCAGGATGTTGAGCAAGCAGCCGTTGTCATGGCGCGCTACCCTACGGAGCTTCCTCTAGCGTGTCAATGCGGGCAACCCGCTCGCCTCAAGCGGCTGGCCTCTTGCCTGCCTGGGCATGATATGACATCATGTCACTCCCTGATCTTGGTGCGAGGATGGCAGAACTCTTGGAATACGTTGGCTGCATCCATATCTACCTCGGTCCGTACCGCGGCAACCCTGTTGCGCTCTACATGAAGCGGACGGACACCCGCTGTCAGATCGGCCCGCGCGCCTACCCGTGGAACGACATCATGGGCGCCGGCGAGACACCGAACAAGGCCGCAGCTGATTTTGAAGAGAAGTGGAAGACCAAAAACCTCGCGCCAGAGATGTTCTCCGGCCCGGCCTGGGAAGGCGGCATCAAGCCGGAGCGTCCCGCACCGCCGAAACCGGCAGCCCCTGCCACTACTCCGGGCGCTGCACCGGCGTCAACACCTGGGGGCGCCCTGGGTACATCACCTCCTGCTGCCGCTCCCGCAAAGCCCGAAGAGCCCACCAGCTAATTTTCAAGTTCGCAGTAGGAACGGGGCGTGAGAAACCAACGCGGGGCGCTACCCGCGTTCATCGTTCATAATGCTGTGTTCATCGTTGCGGCGCCAGCCGGCTGTGCGTGATGCCGTAGCCCAGATAGACGGCGATTCCCACCAGGGTCCAGACCGCAAATCGAATCCATGTGACCAGCGGCAGGAACGCCATGAGGCCGAGGCAGGCGACCATGGCCAGGATCGGAATCACTGGCATGAAGGGAATGCGGAACGGACGGTGCAGCTCGGGACGCAGGCGACGTAACACAATCACGCCGCCACAGACGAGCACAAAGGCGAAGAGCGTCCCGATGTTGGTCATGTCCGCCGCGTCGCTAATGGGCACCAGCGCCGCCATGATCGCGATGCAGGCGCCGGTGAGAATGGTCGCGCGGTGCGGCGTACCGTAGCGTGGATGCACCTTGGCCAGCCATGGGCCCAAGAGACGGTCGCGCGACATGGCGAAGAAGACACGGATCTGGCCGAGCATCATCACGACGAGCACGCTGGTGATGCCCGCCAGCGCGCCGGCTGCCACGACGGCCGCGCCCCATTTCAACCCAGCCATGCGCAGAGCCTCGGCTACCGGTGCATGGATGTCGATCTTTTGATAGGGCACGATCCCCGTCAGCACCGCGGCCACGGACACGTAGAGCACCGTGCAAATGGCGAGCGAGGCGAATACGCCGATGGGCAGGTCTCGCTGCGGATTACGCGCCTCCTCCGCCGCTGTTGACACTGCATCGAAGCCGATGTAGGCGAAGAAGACAATCGCGGCGGCAGCACCAACCCCCTCGAAGCCATAGGGCATGAACGGCGTCCAGTTAGCCGGCTCGACCGACGAAAAGCCCACCGCCAGAAAGAACAGCACGACGGCCAGCTTGACTGTCACGATCAGACCCGTCACCTGTGCACTTTCTTTCACCCCGATCACGAGAATAACGGTGACCAGCAGCACGATAATCGCGGCGGGCAGATTCACTGTCCCGCCGTCATGCGGCGCGTGCGTGGCCCAGAAAGGCAGTTCGATCCCGACGATCGTCAGCATGTTGTTGAAGTAGCCGGACCAGCCGATCGCTACGACGACGCAGGCGACGCCGTATTCGAGAATCAGGTTCCAGCCTGTGAGCCACGCCAGTAGCTCGCCCAGCGTCGCGTAGGAATAGGTGTAGGCGCTCCCGGCGGCCGGAATCATGGTGGAAAACTCGGCGTAACAGAGCGCCGCAAGCGCACAGGTGACGCCGGACAGGACGAACGAGAGGATGATCCCCGGCCCGGCGCCGGGCCGGTGCGCGTCGCCGAGGATCGCCGTGCCGATCAGCACGAAGATGCCCGTGCCGATGATTGCGCCGATGCCCAGCATGGTCAGGTCCCAGGCCGTGAGCGTTTTTTTTAGACTGTGGTCGGGATGATCGCTGTCCGCGAGAATCTGCTCAACGGATTTGGTACGGAACAGGGAGCTCAGCACGGACGCCAACCATGACGAGCGACGCATAATGAGTGCTGTGTGGAGCCGGCGCCCGGTCTTTTACCCATCACTCTTGCCTCATCATTGGTTACGTTCCGAGCGTGCCGCTTTCAGCAGCGCCTGGAAGAGTTTACGGTGCAAGGCATGCTGTTCGTAGAGAAACTCCGGATGCCATTGGACGCCGAGCAGGAACCGATGTTTTGGAGATTCGATCGCTTCGATGACACCGTCCGGCGCGACCGCGCTGACCACAAACGACGGGGCGATGCGCTTGACCGACTGGTGATGCCTGCTATTTACGCGGATGCACGCCTGGCCGAGGATGCGCCGGAGCAGACTTTGGGGCGCCACGTCCACCGTATGCGATAGTACCGTCGCTGGCGCCTTCTGCTGGTGTGCCAGCGGCGCCTCCATCTCGCCCTCAATGTCCTGAACCAGACTGCCACCGAAGGCGACGTTCATTGTTTGCATCCCACCGCAGATGCCCAGCACCGGCAACTTGGCGGTCGCGGCCAGGCGCGCCACGTCTAGCTCGAAGTTCGCCCGGCGGCGACTGACGACGCAAAACTTGTAGCGTTGTCGTTCTCCATAGAGTGTGGGTGCTAAATCCGGCCCGCTGCCGGTCAGCAGCAGGCCATCGAGGTTGGCGAGGAGGCGTTTGCGGTCGGCACGGTTTTCCACGAGGGGAAGAATCACCGGCACGCCACCCAGATCTTCAATAGCGCGGATGTAGCGGGCCCGCAGAAAGAAAGTCGGCTCTTTGCCGCCCCAGTCCTTGCGGTCGCCGGAATTAAAATCGGGAGTCACGCCGATGATCGGCTTCATACCTCAGAGGGGTCCAAC
Organism: Nitrospira sp.; assembly: GCA_016873435.1. NCBI lineage: Bacteria > Pseudomonadati > Nitrospirota > Nitrospiria > Nitrospirales > Nitrospiraceae > Nitrospira > Nitrospira sp. The sequence continues at coordinate 19,830 of VGXF01000009.1, read as the reverse complement.
GTGTGGAGTGCGAGCAATCCGCCCCTGCGTAGACTTTTGTCCAACAATCCGCAGCCGCCACCTTCTGCATCCACCCGCGTTGAGGTCCGGCATGAGGCCGATCAACGGCTTCATGCCATCGTCAGGGCGCGGGGACAGGAACCTGGTCATGAGCCGACGGCATACCGAGGAAACGAATCGGCTCCTCACCTTTCAGGTGGCGGGGCGTGATGACAAAGGTGCCGCGCATGCTGGTATCCCAGACGGCATTGGCCGCCTGCAGATTCCCGCCGCTGAAGACGTAGGTGAAGCCGCCGAACACCCCGCCCAGGACCGCGAAGGCGAATTTGGTGGCGCTGTAGGGCAGCGTTACGAGGACGCTAGCCGCGCCCAGCCCGGCCTGGGTGCCCGTATTCTCGGTGTCCTCGCTGGATGAAACTTGCGCCTGCCCAGCAGGGACGACGGTCAGACTGCAGAAAGCAACAAGCACCATCACTGTTAGGGTTTTGGTAAATAGATATCGCACGGGGGTTCCTCCTTGGTTGACGGGGTGGGAACGGATTGGCATGCCCCGGTTATAGCAAATTCTCGGACCGATTCAAAGTTGCGTGCCCCCATATGGGGCGACATCCAGTTCGGCCAGAATCCGCTGCAGTAATTCGTGACTGCGTACCGGCACGGCCGCGTCGAGGGCCTGCTGAATACTGTCGGCCGTCAATCGCCGGCTTTCCTGCTTGAGCCCCGCCTCGATCGCACAGTCCAATTTGACCGCGCAGAGCTGCTGCACAAAGAGATCCTGCGCCCGGCTCTCGTAGTCCGCCCGCTCGGCATCGAGCAGCGTCGAGAGAATCCGCGTGAGCCACTGTTCAAATCCCACCGTCCGCCGGGCCCGAGCCACCTGGGCCTCTTCGATTTCGACAGCAATCTGCACACCGCCCTTCCAACTGCGCTTTTTGACGTTGAAGGTGCAGCAAAGCGTGCCGGGACAGCCCTCGACCGGTTCGGGACCATAAAACAGCGTGATGCGGTACGGGGGTGCGTCGGGAGCGGATTGCGGAGAAGACGCTGTCACGATAGCGGAATTGTAGCATGATCGAACGGTTTTGTCTTAAGATGTGCCATGCTCTCTCCGCATGCCTCGCATGTTGCCCAGATTCAACAGGCGCTGCGCGATATCTCCGGCCTTGATGGCTGGTTGTTCTACGATTTCCGTCATAGCGATCCGCTCGCCTATCGCGTTCTGAAGCTCGATCCAGCCCGACACGTGACGCGCCGCTGGTACTACTGGATTCCGGCCCAGGGTACCCCCATCAGAATTCTTCACAAGATCGAACCGCATACACTCGACGAACTGCCCGGAGAGACCCGGCTCTACGCCGGCTGGCAGGAGCAGCATCAGGCACTGGCCGCTGTGCTGACGGGTGTGAAACGAACGGCGATGCAGTATTCGCCGATGAACGCCGTACCCTATATTTCACGCGTGGATGCGGGCACGAGTGAATTGATCCGAAGCTTTGGCGTCGAGATCGTCACCTCGGCCGATCTGGTGCAGCGGTTCGAAGCCGTGTGGAACGACCGCCAACTGTCCTCGCATAAATATGCGGCAGCGAAACTACGTCGGATCGTGGATGAGGCCTTCGCGCACGTGCGCCGGCGCGCCACGACACCCGCTTCGCTAACTGAATACGACCTGCAGCAGTTCATCCTCGCCCGCATCCGGGCGCACAAGCTCACGACGGCCACACCGCCGATCGCCGCCGTCAACGCCCACAGCGCCGACCCGCACTATAGTCCAGCGCCGAAGGGATCGCGGCGTATTAAAAAAGGTGACTTGGTCCTGATTGACCTCTGGGCCAAGAAGCCTACGGCCGACAGCGTCTATGCCGACATCACCTGGACTGGATTCGTCGGAGCGGACGTCCCGGCACGCCAGCGCGACGTGTTCACAACCGTCCGCGACGCGCGCGATGCGGCCCTGCGGTTTGTGCAGACGAATGTGTCGTCCGGGAAATTCCCCTGTGGGGCCGACGTAGATGACGTGTGCCGCACGGTCATCCGAAAGGCCGGCTACGGTGACTGCTTCATCCACCGCACCGGCCACTCCATTGGCGAGGAGGTCCACGGCAACGGGGCGAATATCGATAATCTCGAGACGAAGGACGGTCGACGCCTTATGCCAAGGACCTGTTTCTCCATTGAGCCCGGCATCTACCTGCCCGGCGAGTTTGGCATCCGGAGCGAGCTGGACGTCTATCTGGCCGACCGCGAGGCCCTCGTCTTCGGCCAGCCGGTGCAGACGGAGATTGTCCCGATCCTGAAATAGCGTAGGGCGTTAAACGTACGGCGGAGGGGGCGGAGTAAGATGACCTGCTTCTTCTGGCCACTCCGCACTCCTAGCGCCAGACCTTTCACGTCTCCCAGGCCTTTTCCTTGACTTCGCGCGCCCGCGACCGATAGCATTATTCCATGTTTGGCACGATGGGGTTCTCCGAGCTGATTATCATTCTGGTGATTGTATTAATTCTCTTCGGCTCCAGCCGCCTGCCCGCTCTGGGCGAGGGCGTCGGCAAAGCTTTGAAGGGCTTCAAGAAGGCTGTGCACGAGGAGCCGCCTCCCGTTGACCCGGCTGTTCAGCAAGTCCAGGCTCCGGCTCCCATTGAAGATGCGCAAGTTGTCCAGCAGACTCAGACCCCGCAGACGCAGGCGACGGCGCCTGTGACCGGCGCGGCGGCTCAAGCGGCGGCCGCGGCAAGCGGGCGTTTGACGCTGGCGGCTTATCAGCCGGGCTCGGAAGCCACGCCTGGCACAACCGCCGCGATGATGGCCTCTGCCGCCCCGAAGGCCTACCAGCCGAAGCAGCCGGCTGCCCCAGCCCCTGCTGCCGCGCAGGTCGGCGCGCCGCCGCAGGGCGGCTATCCCAACTATCAGCCGCCGACCATGGAGCAGCGCGCCACCGCGCCGGCTCCGACGATGCGCGCGCAATATCCACCGCTGCCGCCGGGCGCACAGGCGAAACCCCAGACTGCGCGACCATCGGCCATCGTGAATAAGGATGCCGTCGCCCGCGTACAGGCGCAACAGGCGGCGCGCAAAGCCAAGGCGCAGCCAGCCCCGACGCCGCCTAACGAGATGCAGAGTTTCGGCGAGGGACTGGGCGATGCGCTCCGGACCTTTCGTAGCGCCGTGAACGACGTCCGTTCGACGGTGGACCCGCAGATGCGGACGATCCAGGCCGAGATCGATGCGGCGCAGAAGGAAATTGAGCAGACGATCGAGAACGCCAAGGACATGCCCGCCTCGCAGGACGACCCGCCGAAACCAGCGTGAGAGCGTCAAAGAGCGTATAGCCTATGCCGGCTGGCCGGAGAGTTTCCTCCCCCACCAGTTTTCTCGCCATGAGCTCTCCACCCTATGTTCTATGCTTCCTGTTGCTTTTGGCTGGTTGTTGGAACCAATCGCCTCCCGCTGATCCGGCTCAACAGACCTCGGTGCTCATCACGCTCCTTGACGATACCGATCCGAAGACGCGTACCACCGCGGCGCAGGCGCTGGGAAAAATCGCGCGGCCTGACACCGCGCCGGCTCTGCTGCGCAGTCTGCACGATACGGAGCCGGCCGTCCGTGCCATGAGCGCTTGGGCGCTGGGCAATCTGGGTGAAGACGTGCTGGATCAGGCCGGGCTGGAACTGGCCAAGCGGCTGGACGATCCGTCTCCCGCCGTCAAACAGGCTGCAGCGCTGGCGCTCGGCAACATCGGCGCCACACACGCCATCATCGAATTGCTGTCAGAGCGACTGAAGTTCTCCGACGTGGAAACCCGGCGAGCGTCTGTCTCGGCGTTGACGTGGCTCGAGGCCGGATCGGCCTATCCTGCCGTGCTCGCGGCGCTAAATGATCCCGACGCGCAGGTGCGGCAGGGCGCCGTAGCAGCACTGGGCGAAATGGTGGACACCCGCGCATTGCCGGCCATTCGCGATCGGCTTCTGAACGATTCCGATGCAGGCGTCCGTGGCGAGGCGGCTTACCGACTAGGAAAGTTCGGTGACCAGACGGTCGTGGCGGCGCTACACACAGCCGCCTTGAGCGACCCGGACCCGGTCGTCCGGCGCTGGGCTTCCTGGGCGCTGGAACAGATCAATTCTCCGACGAAGATTTCCTAAGAGAGTCAACGAACTCCCGCCACTGGGCCTGCGCGCGGTTGACGCTGCGCCTCCGCGGGACAGTTCTGCTGCAGCGAGAAACTGATGTAATCGACAATCGCCCTCGCCTTTGGCCGCCCCGAATAATTCACCCCATTCATCCAAGAGAGCGATTGTGTCCCGCTTGGTGTCGCGTTCCAGCGGCCTGCCCTAGTGAACCTTCGTCACATCGAGCGGCAATTTCATCAATAGCGCCCTCTACGTACCGCTGGTTAGCATAGCGTACGGCGGAAGGGATCTGACCGCTTAAAAAACTACGGGGTGTTCCCCGCTAGGAGGGACACCCCGTGGCAAGCACTCTCGTGGACCGGTTGGTGTCAGGCAGACTTCGTATCCTGTTCATAGATGCGAATGGGCTGCCCCTTGCCAACAATCACATCCTCGTTGATCATCACTTCCTTGATCTGCTTTTGCGAGGGGATCTCGTACATGAGGTCCAACATGACTTCTTCGAGAATCGCGCGGAGTCCGCGCGCGCCGGCCTTCTGTGCAAAGGCCTTCCGTGCCACGGCAGCAATCGCGCCGTCGGTGAATTTCAGCTTCACTTTCTCGAAAGACATCAGCTTCTCGTATTGCTTGATGAGCGCGTTGCGAGGCTCGGTCAGCACGAGCACCAGGGCGTGCTCATCCAGCTCCTCCAATGTCGCCACGACCGGCAGGCGCCCGACAAACTCAGGAATCAGTCCGTATTTCAGAAGGTCCTCGGGCTGCACATGGGGAAGCATTTCACCGAGCCGCGTCTCGCCCTTGGTCTTGATGTCCGCGCCGAAGCCCATCTGCTTTTTGTTCAATCGCTGCTCGATGAGCCCGTCCAGCCCGACAAAGGCTCCCCCGCAAATGAAGAGGATGTTGCTCGTGTCCACTTGGATGAATTCTTGGTGGGGATGCTTCCGCCCGCCCTGCGGTGGCACGTTGGCAACCGTGCCCTCGATCAGCTTGAGCAGCGCCTGCTGCACGCCCTCGCCCGACACGTCGCGAGTGATGGACGGGCTGTCACTCTTGCGGCTGATCTTGTCGATCTCATCAATGTAGACGATGCCGCGCTCGGCGCGCTCGACGTCGTAGTCGGAGGCCTGGAGCAGCTTGAGGATGATGTTCTCGACGTCTTCGCCAACGTAGCCCGCCTCCGTCAGCGTGGTGGCGTCTGCGAGCGTGAAGGGCACGTCCAGATATTTAGCCAGAGTCTGCGCCAGCAGGGTCTTGCCCGTACCGGTCGGCCCGATCATCAGAATGTTGCCCTTTTGAAGCTCGACGTCGTCGACTTCGCTGGCGGCGATCCGCTTGTAGTGGTTATGGACGGCCACCGAGAGGACCTTTTTGGCGCGGTCCTGCCCGATGACGTACTGGTCGAGGTGGTGCTTGATCTCGTGGGGCTTACGAAGCTTGGAGGAAATCTCCTCCTTCGCCTCCTCCCAATCCTCCGCGATGATGTCATTGCAGAGGTTGACGCACTCGTCGCAGATGTAGACGGTGGGACCAGCGATCAGCTTGCGGACTTCGTCCCGGCTCTTCCCGCAGAACGAGCACCGCAGATGCCGGTCTGTCTTATCCTGCTTGGGCATGCCGTCTCCCCATTATAGCGGTGTGTGGCGCGCGCTACTTCCCCTTGCCGTCTCCATCGGCGTCCTTGCCGACACCCTTGAGCGCTTTCGGCGGTCGGACGATAACCTCATCGATCAGCCCATACCGCTTGGCCTCTTCGCCCGACATGAAATAGTCCCGTTCGGTGTCCTGCGCGATCTTGTCGAGCGGCTGGCCCGTGTGCTTGGCCATGATTTCGTTGAGCCGCTCGCGGATTTTGAGAATCTCCCGCGCGTGAATGTCGATCTCGGTCGCCTGCCCCTGAAAGCCGCCCATCGGCTGATGAATCATCACCCGCGCGTTCGGCAGTGCGAACCGCTTGCCCTTGGTGCCCGCCGTCAGCAGCAGCGCGCCCATGCTCGCCGCCTGGCCTAGGCAGATCGTGTTGATCGGCGGTTTGACGTACTGCATCGTATCGTAGATGCCGAGCCCAGCCGTCACGCTGCCCCCCGGCGAATTGATATAGAGATTGATGTCCTTCTCAGGGTCCTCCGCCTCCAGAAACAGCAGCTGCGCAATGACCAGATTGGCAAACACGTCGTCAATCGGCGCACCCAAAAAGATGATCCGATCCTTCAGCAGGCGCGAATAGATGTCGTAGGCGCGTTCGCCGCGGTTGGTCTGTTCAACAACGATCGGCACTAGCATACTGGCTGGTTCCTTTCTCTATCTGTTTTGGATGATCTAATCTTACCACAACCGGATGCGCGCAACAGCTTTTCGCCCTTTTCCTTGCTGCCCGTTGCGTCCGGTTATTTCTGGATAACGGCGTGGCGATAGACGAAGTCGAGCGACTTGTCAGCCATGATGCGGCCCCTGAGCTCGTCGATCGCCTCGTCACCGCCCGCCTTGATGATCTTAGCGATCTCTTCCACCGGCAGCCGAAGCTCGGCCCCCATCTTGGCCACCTCGGCGTCCAGATCGCCCTGCTCCACCGCCAGCCCTTCTTTCTCCGCGATCGCTTCGAGAATCATGCCGATTTTCACGCGCCGTTCGGCCTCGGGGCGGAACTCTTCCTGCAGCTTCTTGATCTCCTGCTGACGTTCCGCGTGGGCCTCCGGGTCAGCCACCGGCTGCCGGCCCCGCATCCGTGCCTCCTGGTCCAGCCGCTGCCGGACCATGGCCGCCAGTTCCCGCTCGACGAGCGTCTCGGGAACGTCGAAATGATGCGTCTCCGCCAGGCGTTTCAAAATCGTGTCTTTGTAGGTGTCTTCGATCTCGCGCTTGAGGGCGCGTTCCATTTCTTCGCGCAATTTGTCTGTCAATTCAGCGAGCGAACTGTACGGCCCGCAATCCTTGGCGAACTCGTCATCCAACGGCGCCAGTTGCTTCTGCTTCACCGCTGCCACTGTGATCCGGAACACGACCGTCTTGCCCGCGAGCTTTGGATCCGGATGGGATGCGGGATAGGGCTGAGAAACCTCGATTAACTGTCCTTCTTTCTTGCCCGTGAGTTGCTCGTCCACCTCAAGACCCATGACCGGCAGCTTGGCCCCGAGTTTGTGCACGATGCCGGCCTTCGTGGCTCCTTCGAGCGGCGCCAGATCGAGAAACCCCTCCACATCCAGGACGGCGTAGGACCCGTCGGCTAGTGCCGTGCCGGGCGGTGCCGCGTCCAGCTTCGCCTGCCGCTCACGGAGGGTATCCAGCACCTTGTTCATCTGCTCATCCGTCACCGTCCGCGGGTCCATCTTGAGCGAAATCGGATTAGGTGCCTTGTAGTCGCGTAATTGAATGGACGGCTTAATCTCGACAGTAGCCGTAAAGGAAAAGGGGGCGTCTTTCTTGATCTTGACCCGCTCAATCGGCGGCACCTCCACCACGACCGGCACGATGCCGGCCTGGCGGATCGCTTTTTCATAATAGGTGGGAATCAGGCGGCGGATGACGTCCTCGCCGACATCCTTGCCGTAGCGCTGTTCGAGCAAATTCAGCGGGGCCTTGCCCGGACGGAAGCCCGGAATACGGACCTGTCGGTTCAGTTCCCCATAGACGGCGGTGAACTGCTGATTCACGTCCTCCTGCGGCACTTCGATTTTCAACGACCGCTTGAGCGGTCCCAGTTCGGTGACTTCGACTTTCATGGTGCCTCTACGTTAGGAGAATCAAATTTTTGGATGAACTTGAGGTGTTTCTACGGCGGCTCAATCACTTGCTCAGAGAATAAGCAGCCAGCACGAGCAAGCTCTGTTTGGTGCGAGAGGAGGGACTCGAACCCCCACGGTTTCCCACGAGATCCTAAGTCTCGCGCGTCTGCCAGTTCCGCCACTCTCGCGCCCTGCCGGAAGCCTGCTGGTCGGGGCTGGTTCGGAACTACTCACAACTCATTGCTACGCCGACACTTGAGTTAGGTTGTACAGCCCCCCCCTCGCCACTGTCAAGCAATCGGAATGGACCGGGAATGACTGGCCGGCCGGCCTCAAGCCAAGCCAACGGAACATGCCGAAGAGGCGCCCTATCACAACCCTGGAAAGGCTGGTGCGCGCCGGCTGATCGCAGTATACTGGAGCGTCAGTTCGCGCGGGTGTATGACCGGGGACATGAGGCGGACCGGTTCCCTACCGTTCAGTATGGTTTCTTTTTCTCCCGTGCCATTCACCGCCTCTCAGACCGGCTGGCCCGCACCTCCAGGAGGTGCTTTATGAAGCGCGCCACTTTGATTACCGTTATCCTGTCGCTAGTCTTTCTCGCGCAGGAACCGGCCCGCGCCTATCGCGATTATTTCACGCCTGAACAGAAAGACCAGCTGGCTAAAATCCGGACAGTCCTGGTCGAAGCCATCGCTCTTACCGATAAGGGCTCGGTAGATGCGGGCCCGTTTCGAGACGTGGGCGTTACGCGTCTGTCAGAGTTGGGTTATACCGTCATCACGGACGCTTCCAAGCCGCATGACGTCGTCTTCAAGATCAAATGCGAGCAGCGGAAAACCTGGGAGGGCACAACGGCCTCCGGCGGCGACGCCGATCTCCCCGATTCTCCCTCGCGCGTCTGGAAGGGCCCTGCCTGCCAACTCAACTATGCGCTGGGCGCTATGAAGATCAACTGGCAGAAGGAGGTCCGGACGGATTTTGAAGACGCCGCGGCAGCCGCGCAGAAGGCGGGGGCCGGCAATCCTGGCGACTACGCCATGGCCACGCTCAAGGACCGCCTGAACGTCTATGACTTCCCGGTCAGCGTGACTGCCGACTGGGGCCAGGCCGACCGATTGCTCACCGTACTCGAACAGGCCAAGGGCAACCAGATGCGTCGGCTGAAAATCATCTCCTTACTCGGCGAGATGTTGGCCGATTCCGCGCTGCCGCGGCTGAAGGAAGCGCTCAAAGACAAGGCGCTGGCCAAGCAGGCCGCCGAATCGCTGGGCAACATCGGCAAGGACGGCATTCCCATCCTGATCGACATCCTGAAAAACTCGAAGGACGACGAGTTACGGGCCGCCGCCGCCAAGGGGCTCGGACAGGTGGGCGGCCTGCACGGCGACGCCACGATCGTGTTGCCGCTACTAGAGGTGCTCAACAATCCGAATGCGGATTGGACCGTGCTCACGGAAGTGGCTTGGGCGCTGGGCAAGCTGCCCGACAAGCGCTCGATCGAGCCACTCTACGCCTTGGACAAAAAGCTGCAGGCCATCCGCGATCCGGAGAACATCCAACTGAAGAAACTCAGGGAAGCGGTGTTCTGGGCGATCAAGCAGTGCGATACGTGGGATCAATTTAGCTAGCAGGAGGCTGAACAAGGCCTCCGGCGTCGTCTCGCATTGTCTTGAGCCGGCAACGTACTTAGAAACAGCACGCCTCGGCTTCTCGCTCGTTGCGGCCTAGCCGGAAGAGCTTTTTGATCATTCTGTCATTCGCGTCATCTCAAACGCGGCTGAGACGGTACTCTCGGCCGCCTTTTGTTTCCCACCGATAAGTGAACGAACTCAAAATATCCGTCAGAGCACTTTAGTCGGTCTTCGCTACGCGTTGTAGGCTCGCCATCGGGTAGCCTCCTTCTCCCCCACCATGCTAAGATGCGCTCCGGCTGGGATCGCGCGGAGAGGTGCGAGAGTGGCCGAATCGACATGCTTGGAAAGCATGCGTCGGGGTAACCCGACCGTGGGTTCGAATCCCACCCTCTCCGCCACCACGCTGCCACGTAACATGGTGGCGCGCGCACGCCGTTTTGAGATACAAAATGGCGGGTGCGCCTCGCCGCGCTGCGGGGGCCACTCACACAAGTGGTGTATGATCTGTGGCCGCTGCGCTCGGGGTTCGGCGCGACTGAACCCCTCGTTCATTAGCCAACGGCCAGTGGCGTGCCAGAGGACCAACAAGTCGTGGTGGGCCGGCACCGGAAGCGGTGTTGCTACGCGACCTCGTGGAGCAATGTGTCGCGCGCCAAGAGATAGGGGCTGGGCCCTGTGCAACCAAACCCTGTGAACCCCGCCAGGTCCGGAAGGAAGCAACGGTAAGCGGATCGTTTGGTGTGCCGCAGGATCACCTGGCCCCGCATTGGAGAGAGACGGTGCGCCGCAGGGATCGCCTCTGTCCCCGCCGAGGACGTCCGATCGGACTGCACTCTCTCGGTGCATGCCATCGAGGCACTCCCTGCCCCCCTAAGGGGGGGCGTGCCTGCGTCCCTGTGGCCATATTGACCCGTTTTCCATAAGCACACGATGGATTACCAAGTCTCCGCGAGAAAATTCAGACCGGCCACGTTCAAGGATGTGATCGGACAGCCGCACGTCGTCCAGACCCTGTCGAACGCCATCGCCAGTAAGCGAATCGCGCACGCCTTCCTCTTTTCCGGTACCCGCGGCATCGGCAAAACCACCATGGCCCGCATCCTAGCCAAGGCACTCAACTGCGAGCAGGGCCCCACGGCGACCCCCTGCGGTGTCTGCGTCAATTGCAAGGAGATCACGAACGGCACCTCGGTGGATGTCGTCGAGATCGACGGCGCCTCCAACACCGGAGTGGACGACGTGCGCGAGATCCGCGAGAACGTCAAGTTCACACCGTTTCATGGCCAGTACCGCGTCTACATTATCGACGAAGTGCACATGCTTTCGACCTCGGCTTTCAACGCGCTGCTTAAAACGCTCGAGGAGCCGCCGGCCCACGTCATCTTCATTTTTGCCACAACGGAAATCCACAAGATCCCCGCCACGATCCTCTCACGCTGCCAGCACTACAATTTCCGGCGCATCCCACACGCCGAGATCGTCCAGCGGCTACGCTTTGTGGCACAGCAAGACGGCCTCACTGTCGAAGACCGCAGCTTTTCTGCCATTGCGCGCGCGAGCGAGGGCAGCATGCGGGACGCGCTGAGCATCCTTGATCAGGCCGTCGCCTTTGCCGGCAAGTCCGTCAAGCCCGACGACCTCGAAACGCTGCTCGGCACCGTGCCTCAAGAGCATGTCCGCACCATGGTCGCCGCCGTCATCGCGCAGGACGGTCCGGCCGCCGTCAACGTCATCGCGCAGCTGCTGGACCAGGGCCATGATCTCCGCGCCTACGCCGCTGCGCTCGTGGAATACGCTCGCCACATGCTCGTCGCCGCTGTCGTGCCGTCTGCACAAGAATTACCTAGCCTGATCGAAGCGCCCGAGGAGGACATTCGCCAGATTGTCTCCGATGCGAAATCATTTTCTGTCGAGCAGGTCCAGGAACTGTTTCGGATTCTTGCACAGGCCGAGGACGCACTGCGCCTGAGCGCGCATCCGCGATTCGTGCTTGAATCAGCGGCCATCAAAGCAGCGCGCCTGTCGGCCGCCAGCGCACAGGTTTCCCCTCCGACTCCAGCGCCCTCAGCACCTCCGCGTCCAACTGCACCGCCGCCGCTTAATCGGCCGGCCACGACACAGAGCGCATCGTTGCAGGGTAGGCCTGCGCCGCCGTCACGGCCGGCGGCACCGTCTCCGCCATACCCCACGACTCTGTCAGCCTCGTCCGCCCCGGCAAAGCCATCTCCGGCTCCGGCGAAACCGGCGGCGCCCGCGCCAGCAGCCAAGCTGGTTTCGCAGCCTCAGTCCGGTCCGCCCGTGCAATTGAACTGGGAGCAGGTGGTCGAGCATGTGTCCGGCAAGCATCCAAATGTCGGCGCTTTTTTGGAGATGGGCTCGCTGGTGGGCATTGAGGGTAACCAGGTGATGATTGGCTACCCCGCCTCGGCATCGGTGGCGCGCAGCATGATGGACAAGCCCGCTACGCAACAGGTCGTCGTCGCCTGCTGCAGCGCGCTCGCGGGCCAGCCAGTCAAAATCCGCGTCGTCGAACTGGCCGCTAGCCAGACGGCAGCGCCCTCGCCTGCGCAGGCCCGCGCCGCTCGCGCCCGCTCGCAGAAGGATGCGCTGCTTGAGCAAACGCGCACGCATCCGCTCGTAAAGCAGGCTCGCGACGTCTTCGGCAGCGACGTGGTGGATATCCGGCAGGCCGAGCGTAAGGAGACTACCTGATGTCAAAAAATCCATTTGGGAACATGGGCAACATCATGCGGCAAGCCCAGGCCATGCAAGACCGGCTGGCCAAACTTCAAGAGCAGGCGGCGACCAAAGTCGCTGAGGGCTCAGCCGGCGGCGGCATGGTGACGGTCAAAGCCAACGGGGCCATGGAGATCGTGTCGGTGGCCATCCATCCGGATGCGCTCACGTCTGGCGATGGCGAGCTTCTCCAAGATATGGTCACCGCGGCCTCCAACGACGCCCTGCGCAAGGTGAAGGACCTCATGGCTAGCGAGATGAAAGCCATCACGGGCGGGATGCCGGTGCCGGGCCTCTTTTGAGCAATAGCATCAGAATGCTGAAGTATGAATGCAGGCCGCTGACAGGAATGGCCTCCGTCGCCCGCTCGTCCTTTCACTCATCAGACATGCTTGATCATTCATCGTTGGGAATCTATGGGTCTCGATAACCAGGGTCTGCTCGCGCAACTAATTCGCGAACTGGTCCGGCTGCCGGGAATTGGACATAAGACCGCGCAGCGCCTCGCCTTCCATCTGCTCAAAACCGAGAAAGACGACGCCCTGCGGCTCGCCGACGCGATCAAGGCCGTCAAGGATGGGCTGACCTTCTGCCGTCAGTGCCGTAACATCGCCGAGGGTGAACTCTGCGAGTTTTGCCGCGATCCCAAACGCGACCGTGCGAAGATTCTCGTCGTCGAGGAGCCGAGTACGCTCTATGCCATCGAGCGTAGCGGCGGTTATCGCGGCCTGTACCATGTCCTGCTGGGTGCCCTCTCCCCACTGGACGGCGTGGGCCCCGCAGACATCCGAGCACAGGACCTCGAAGCGCGCGTGAAGGCCGGCGGCATCGAGGAAGTCATCCTCGCTACCAATCCGACGATCGAAGGCGAGGCCACCGCCATCTATCTCACACGCTTGCTCAAGCCCTACGGTAGTCGCGTGTCGCGAATCGCCTACGGGATTCCGGTCGGCGTGGATATCGAATACGCGGACGAGGTGACGCTGATCAAATCGCTGGAAGGGCGGCGGGACCTCTAGGAATGAATGAACGATAATGTATGACTGATGCTGCGTTTGTGCGTGTCAACTTCTGACTTCATGCGTGACATCGTATTGACCGGCCCCGGTCATGTAGCTATAATTTTCTTCGGAGCTCCTCGATAATGCTTCGCACACGGAAATCCTCTCTTCCCGCTGCCGCTCCGTCCCGGGCAGTGAAACAGACCGCGTCGAAGAAAAAGCGGCCTTACGCCGGCGATCCTAAGTACGCGCTGATCTTCCGTACCCTCCACCGACAGCGCACGGAACTGCTTCACGGCGCCGAGGCGGTTGTCGAGCAGCGGCCCGGCCTCGATACCTTTCCGGACATGAATGATCAGGCCACGGCGGAAGCAGATCAGAATTTTGCGCTGCGGATCAAGGACCGGGAACGGAAGCTGATTAAGAAAATCGACGACGCCCTCGACCGAATGGCCACGCGGACCTATGGTATTTGCGAGGGCTGCGGGGAGAACATTCCGCTCAAACGCCTCAAGGCCCGCCCGGTTACCACCTTCTGTATCGAGTGCAAAACCCGGCAGGAAAAAGCGGAACAGGCCGGGGGCTGATCGCCCCCTATCGCTTCAAGAGCTCCACGCGTTGCTGGGCGAGCGCCGCGCGGCCTTTCTCCTCCGCAATACCCTCGACCAGCGCCAAGTAGGTCTCATACTCGGCAATCGCCCGCCGGGGATTGACCTGTTCGTAGGCCTCGGCCAGATTGAATCGCGCCACGACGTAATTCGGCCGCAGCGTGACGGCCCGTTCGAACATCGCCACCGCTCTCGTGCGGTCGCTGAGCTTTGCGTACACCGTTCCCAAACTGTTGAGAAACTCTGCCGTGTTGGGACGGATGGCGAGGGCTTTTTCAATGGCCGCCCTGGCCGGTTCAGGCTTGCCGGAGGCCAACTGTGCCAGGCCCAGCTTATGATGCGCCTCGGCGAGCCAAAGCTTGTCCGAGAAACCGACGGTAATGGCCTTGCCGTAGGCATCGGCGGCCCGCACGTGGTCCTTTGCGCCACAGGAACCGAAATGTGCCGCCTCGCCACGCGCAAACTGCTGGAGGGCAGCGAATGGTTCCCGGTCCGTCGAGCCCTTGCCGGATGTTTTGGCGCTGGGCGCCACCTTCGCATGGCTCCGCTCGATCCTCGCTAGAAATTCGGCTCGGTAGGGCGACATCAGCTTGGCATAGGGATCGACAGTGAACGACGACGCTAGCAGCATGGGCGGGCTGCCGGTCAGCACGAGATACCGCACCGTAGTCGTCGCATCGCCGGTGTCGTAGAGCGCGCTCGGATCGAGACTGTCCTTGACCGACACCTGGCCGATATTCAAATAAAACTCGAGTGTGGGCTTGAGCTTACCGAGCGTCTCCCGCAGCACCGGATAGGGCGTGAGATCCACGGGTGCGGGAAACACAAACAGCAGGCCGACCAGCTGATCTTCCTGGTCGAAGAACAGCGCCTCCTCAGAACCGGTGGGACTACGATCGGACGGAATCCGAATTTCCTCCCCGGTGCCCCAGATCTCCCGTCGTAACCGCACGCCGGCCTGCCGTTCGAGCACCGTTTTCTTGGCATCGCACAGCTTGGCGGACTTCAAGAGCATGAGGTCGGTGGCTGATGGCGGCAGCTTTGACGGCGGCGACGACGTTGCACAGGCCGCCAACAGGAAAACCGTCAGCATGGAGGCGCAGGCGCTTGCGTATCGAAAGGAATGTGCCCTGGGCATGAGGGATTGTACAAAAACCACACGGCGGCTGGAAGCCCCCCTTTCAGCCGCCGAGCACACCGCGGGTGTTCGTATTACTTTAGCCGCCGCACGTCGCTCCGCGCATCTTCGCTGGTATAACCAACAACCGCCGGAAACGTGGCGGCCAGTGCATTGGACGGTAGAATGAGCGTGTAATCAAGCACCCCACTGAGCGGATACAGCATGACCGCCCGCCAGCGCCTCCGGGGTAATCCTCCACCGGCGCTTGGCCCCTTGAGCGGGAGCGAATACACCTGTGCCGTCGCATCGAGCGCTGAGTACCTACCGGTGCGCCACTTTGTACCAACTCATATCCGCATCACAATTCGTGGCACACCCAGCCGACACCTTCGCCGCCAACACAACTGCTCCAATGATGAGCATACCTTTGACGCATCACCTCTTTTGCTGCATACAGGTCCGTTTCGTGAGGTGCGGTCTAGTCCGGCTGGTCTATTCTCTCCAGAAAAACGCAGACTTTCGTCGGGTGTTGGCAGGCGGTACATTGAACTGGCTCGGAGGCCATGTTACACTTGTTCCCCGTGGGCGATTAGCTCAGTGGTAGAGCACTTCCTTCACACGGAAGGGGCCACAGGTTCGATACCTGTATCGCCCACCAACCCTCGCTTGCCTGATCCGCTGGTCATTCAAGGCTTTGGAGCAATTGATCCTGGCGGAGAAATCCCGCCATGGCCGAAGTGCTTTGCACGCTGCGCTCGGTGTGTGGTGCGACCGCTCATATTCTGACTAGATCCCGCCGAGCAGTGAGGCCCCAGTAATACCACCGGGGCATGGTGTATGGGCACCGGAGGCGGTGTCGCTGCGCGACGTGTTATCCGCTCAACTTGACGTTCCATCTATCGCTTCCTACAATGCCCCATCCTTTTTTTGATTCACCCCGGACTCCTCCCCCATGCGTGAAGACATCGTCATCCTTGGCGGCGGACTGGCCGGGTCTGAAGCGGCCTGGCAAGCGGCCTCCGGCGGCGCGAACGTCACGCTCTACGAGATGCGCCCTAAGGAGTCGACCAAGGCGCACAAGACCGACTTTCTGGCTGAGCTCGTCTGTTCTAATTCGCTGGGTTCCACCGACAACATCAGCGCGCCGGGCCTCCTGAAGGAGGAAATGCGACGGCTCAATTCGCTCATCCTCCACGTAGCCGACGAAGTCCGCGTACCGGCCGGTGCGGCGCTTGCGGTAGACCGCGACCAGTTCTCGCAGAAGATCACGCAGACGCTTGAGAGTCACCCCAACATCCGTATCCTGCGCGAGGAAATTGCCGAGATTCCACCCGACGGCGTGTGCATCGTCGCCACTGGACCGCTGACGTCCGACAAGCTGGCTGCGTCGATCCAGCGAATCACAAATTCACAACATCTCCATTTCTTCGACGCGATCTCGCCGATCATCGATGCCGACTCCATCAATATGGACGTCGTCTTCCGCGCCTCGCGCTACGATAAGGGGGGCGGCGATTATCTCAACTGCCCAATGGATAAAGTGGCCTTCGACACGTTTTACGCGGCGATGATGGCGGCCGAAAAGGTTCAGCCCAAGGACTTTGAAAAGGCTACGCCCTACTTCGAATCGTGTTTGCCCATTGAGGTCATGGCCGAGCGTGGTCCGCAGACGATGCTCTTTGGCCCCATGAAGCCCGTCGGTCTCGATGATCCGCGGACCGGCCGGTGGCCTTACGCCGTCGTACAGCTCCGCGCCGAAAACTGCCACGGTACCTGCTACAAC
This sequence comes from Nitrospira sp., assembly GCA_016873435.1. Lineage (NCBI taxonomy): Bacteria > Pseudomonadati > Nitrospirota > Nitrospiria > Nitrospirales > Nitrospiraceae > Nitrospira > Nitrospira sp. Next base: position 3,099 of record VGXF01000009.1, on the reverse strand, counting down.
ATCGTCGGCTTCCAAACCAAGCTCACCTACGGCGAACAGAAGCGGGTTTTCCGCCTCATCCCTGGGCTGGAGCAGGCTGAATTTCTCCGCTACGGCAGCGTGCACCGCAACACCTTCATCAACTCGCCCGCGCTGCTGCAGAGCACCCTACAACTGAAAGTACGTAGCACGGCCTTCTTTGCCGGACAGCTCGTGGGCGTAGAAGGCTATACGGAATCGGCGGCCATGGGCGGCCTCGCGGGCATCAACGCGGCACGCGGCCTGAACGATCTGCCGCTCGTCACGCCGCCGCCGACTTCGGCGCACGGCGCGCTGCTCCACTACATCACCACAACGCCGTCGGCGCATTTCCAGCCGATCAATACCAACTTTGGTCTATTCCCGCCGCTTTCCGCACGCGTGCAGGACAAGGAGGAGAAACGCGCGCAGATCGTCCGCCGGGCCTTGGAGGATTTTGACGGATGGAGAAAGCAATCCGGGCTTTCGTAACGTTCCTCGCTGAAGAACGCGGCGCCTCGCCCGACACGATCCGCGCCTACGGTTCTGATCTCCGCCAGTTCCTTGCGTTCACCACATCCAAATATCCCGCATCGGCCCCCACACTGAAACCATCCGACGTGGATGCCCTGATGGTTCGCGAGTATCTCTTCTGGCTCGATCAGAAACGGGAGCAAAAATCCTCGATGGCGCGCAAGCTGGCCACGCTGCGCTCCTTCTATCGATTTTTGAATCGCCACACGGGCGACAGCGCTAATCCCGCCGCGGACGTCCGCACGCCCAGGCAGACAAAGCCCCTCCCGCGCGTACTGAATAAGGATGACGCCGCCGCGCTCATGGAGCTACCTGAGGGCAATGGGCTCGCTGCGCGTCGCGACCGCGCTATCCTCGAAACGCTCTATTCGACCGGCGCGCGTGTGAGCGAGCTCGTTGGCATGAACGATGAGGACGTGGACTGGAAAGAGGGGCTCGTGCGGCTGCGCGGCAAAGGCCGCAAGGAGCGCATCGTGCCGATCGGCGACGTGGCCCTCGAGACAATCAAGGAATATCACGACGCGTTGTCCCGACACGCGTCGCTCCCACGTCGCCGCGAGGTAGGGGCGGCCCGTCATGTAAAACACGAGCATCCTGTGTTTTGCAACGCGCGCGGAGGGCGGCTGACCGCACGCAGCGTGGCACGGCTTGTCGCCCGCTATTCCACGCTGCTGGCCGCTGGGCGCGTCAGCCCGCACGCGCTGCGCCACTCCTTCGCCACACACCTACTCGACGAGGGCGCTGACCTCCGCGCGATCCAGGAGATGCTCGGCCACGCATCGCTCGGCACGACGCAAAAATACACGCACGTCGCGATGGATCAGCTTATGAAGGTCTATGACCGGGCGCATCCACGCGCCGGCCGCGCGCCGGCCGCGCGCAAAACGTCCGCCAAACAGAAATCCTGACGCTCAAACATTGTGTTGCACGATGTTATTTTGTAAGATGCGCGCTAGGCGAGTACCACGATGAACAAGCTTGTCAAAAAAGCCAATATTCTGGTCGAGACGCTCCCCTACATCCGCGCATTCTCCGACAAGACCATCGTCATCAAGTACGGCGGCAACGCCATGACGGAGGACTCGCTCAAGGACAAATTCGCTCAGGACATTGTTCTGATGAAGTACGTCGGCATCAACCCCGTCATCGTGCACGGCGGCGGGCCGCAGATCGATGAGATGCTCAACCGCCTTGGCCTCGAGGCCAAGTTCAAGCAGGGCGTGCGGGTGACGGACGAGAAGACGATGGAAATCGTCGAGATGGTCCTTGCCGGTAAGATCAATATGGAGATCGTAGATCTACTCAACCGGCACGGCGGGCGGGCCGTCGGCGTCAGCGGCAAGGACGGCGGCTTCATCACCGCCAAGCCACTCACGGTCAAGGCCTGGATTGACAGCCTCGGCATGGAAGCGGACGAGGACGGCGCCGAGGACGACACTTTCGGCTACGTCGGCGACATCCAGTCCATCAATCCGACCCTGATCCAGAAACTGCAACAGGATAATTTTATTCCGGTCATCGCGCCCATCGGCACCGATCGGGAAGGCAACACCTACAACATCAACGCCGATCTCGTGGCTGGCGCGGTAGCTGCCTCCCTGCACGCTGAGAAGCTACTGATGCTCACGGACGTCAAGGGTATCCGCAACGCGAAGGGGCGTCACATCTCCACACTCTCGCAGAAAGACATGCAGCGGCTGATTAAGAAGGGCGTCATCCGTGAGGGCATGCTGCCAAAGGTCCATGCCTGCCTGACCGCGCTGGGCGGTGGCGTACAGAAGGCCCACATCATCGACGGCCGGATGCCGCACGCCATTCTCCTGGAAGTCTTCACGCACAAAGGCATCGGCACGGAAATCATCGCCTAGTCAGGATGCTGAAAAAGGGTTCTGGCATCGCCCTCGCCTCGCTCTGCTCCTGCAACGTACCGAAAAACTCATTGACTGAGTGGGCGCGAGGACCGCGTTGCCGGGGTCGTGCAGCAAAACATGGACCTGAAGGACAGCGAGGAGGAGACGTAGCAGGTCACACTGAACGGCTCGTTTAAGTACCACGGGGGGTGCGCGGTTGGCGGCCTACGCAGGGCGCTCGTGCGTACTTCTTCAGGAGAGGGATTGACTTTCCCCTCGGAATATCGCACTCTTTCGCCCGAGAAGATCCCCCCCAGGGGGGGGGGAATTTCAACCAACTCTTTTACTAAGGAGATACCCACGATGGCCAAGAGAAAACCTAGCGCCGCCTTCATGAAACCTATGACTCCCAGCGCCACGCTCGGCGAGGTGATCGGCTCCAAGGCAATGCCCCGCACCGAGGTGACGAAGAAGATCTGGCAGTACATCAAGCGTCACAAGCTGCAGGACAATAAGAACAAGCGCATGATCAACGCCGATGAGAAACTCAAGCCGGTGTTTGGCGGCAAGAAGCAGGTCTCGATGTTCGAGATGACTAAGCTGGTCAGCAAGCACCTGAAGTAAGATTCCTTGCTATCCCGGCGCGCCGGACACGGCGCCCCGGGATAGTCCCCCTTTCCGCTCAATCCAGTCGTCCAACAGGCAGGACCGACGGTCC